>JAWOHA010000131.1:0-9436 GCA_046496385.1 Cryobacterium sp.
ATGCACTGCGCCTCATCACGCCAAAAACCGCGTGCCCCCAGACCTCGTAACCGCAAGTAGCCGGCCAATACTGTCGCCGCATAGGTCTCGAAGGTGGCGGAGTCGGCGGCCAGGAGGATGTCGGCCCGCACGTCGCCGGTGGTGCGCTCGGCCTCGATGCGGGCGGTGAGGTCTCCGGTGCCGGCGCGGAACACCTCGACGGTGACGTCGGGCTGGTCCTCGTTGAATGCGGCGACGATCGCGTCGATCTTCTCCTGCGGCTCCGAGGTGTAGACGGTGATCGTTGCCGGGGCGAGCCCGTCGGCGGTGGAGGCGTCCGCGGCCGCGGTGGCGTCGGCGTCCGCGGCGGAGCAACCGGCCAGGGCCAGACCGAGGACCATGAGGGTGGCGGCGCCGACGACCTGAGTTGTGCGTGACATGGGATTCCTTATCGTTGTGCTGCGTGGGTGGAAGAGGGAACGGGAGTGGTGAAGAGAGGGGGTGCGCTCTGCAGGCTGACCGGGGCGGTGCTCACCTGGTCTGCGGTGACCTGCACGAGCGAGAACATCGCCTGGTCGTGGCCGCTGACGGTGCTCGGGCCGGCGTTCATGACCTGGTGATAGGCCAGGGACGGACCGACGGCGACCGGGATGCCGTGGAAGAGCGCGTTCATGGGGTGGTGGTAGTGGCCGGCCAGAATCAGCCGGGTGTCTGATCCGCGCAGCGCGTCGGCGAGCAGCTGCGGGTCGCGCAGGCCGATCTTCGAGAGGGCGGGCAGGGGGGAGGGGACCGGCGCGTGGTGCAGGGCCACGACGGTGCCCATCCCGAACGGGTCGGCCAGCGTCTCGGCGAGCCAGGCTCGCTGGTCGGGGTCGAGGGCGCCGGAACTCGAATCGAGCAGCACCAGGCGCAGCGCGCCGACGGTGACCACCCGGTAGTGTGCCCGGGTGTGGCCGCTCAGACGCCGGGCCGTCGCGGGGTCATCGTGGTTGCCGAGCACCGTGAGCACCGGGGCCCCCACCCGTTCGCCCAGCGTGCGCAGGGCCTCGTCGATCCTGTCGTACATGCTCCCGTGCCCGCGCTCCACGAGGTCGCCGGTGACGACCACGGCCTCGGGCGTCACGCCGGCGGCGACGACGTAGTCCCCGACCTGACGCAGCCGGGCGAGGCCGTCGACCTGCCCGTAGAGCAGTTCGCCGCCAGTGGCGTGCACGTCGCTGAGGTGCAAGATCGAGAACTTCCAGGGCTCACGCACGGAGAGCCGGTGGGAGGTCGCGTCGCAGGGCGAGCAGGTGTTCGTCGGTGAGGCCGTGGCGGCGCAGGTAGGCGTCGGCGCCGCCGTGCCCGGCGAGCGTGCGGAGCGCGTGGGTCATCGCCGCCGGCGGGCTGTCGAGGTGCAGCCGCAGGGCGTCGCGGTGCGCGTCGGCGGCGAGGTTGAGGGTGGCGAGTGCCGCGTGCGCGTGCACGGTGCGGTGGGTTCGCACGACCCCGGTCGACCGGGCGTAGTCGGCCACGACATCCGCTTCGCTGTGCCCGGCGGCCGACAGGGCCAGCGCGATGACCAGGCCGGTGCGATCCTTTCCCGCGGTGCAGTGCACGAGCACCGCGCCGACCGCGGTTGCGATGGCGGCGACCGCCGCGGCCAGCTCGTCACCGCGTTCGCGGAGCAGAAAATCGTAGACCTCCTCGAGGGACCCGGCCAGCGGCGGGCCGTTCGGCAGCCGGTAGAGCGGCAGGCTCACGACCGGAACGCTGTGGGCGGCCGCGCCGCGCTCGCCGTCTTCGCGCAGGTCGATCACCAGGGTCACCCCGAGGGCAGTGAGCTGCGCGGCGCCGACCGGGCCGATCTGGTCGAGTGCCGCGGCTCGCGCCAACCGGTGGCCGCCGTATGGTGCGGGGTCGCTCCACCGGGCGTTGTAGGTTCCTTCGATCGTGATGCCTGACATGCCGTCCCGTCTGATTTCACTGTTTCATCACCGATGAAACGTTGTTACAGAGCAATCGTGCGGGGGCCGGGTGAACGCGGGGTAGACGGCAGGCGACAGCCGTCGCAACATCAGGGGTGCAGCGGGCCGGGGCCTATTCGTCGGCGATGAGCGCCTCGGCCACCACGTCGCGCATGGGCGCGGTCGCGGCGGCCGTGGTGCGGGAGTGCAGTGCCGCGTGCAGCGCGTGCAACACGAGCAGGTGGCTCAGCCGGCTGAGGAACGGGTCCACGTCGTGCGCGCGGGTGACGGGCCCGGTGACCAGGCTGATGTCGGCGAGCTGGGTGAGTGGTGAGCGGGCGAAGCTCGTCACCGCGATCAGCACGGCTCCGCCCTCCTTCGCGGCCCGGCAGGCCCGCAGGGTGTGGGCGTTCGCTCCCGAATAGCTCACCGTGAGGCAGGCGTCGTCGCCGGTGAGTGAGCGCGCCGCGAACTGCTGGCCCAGAATGTCGCTGGGCGCCTCCACGGCCCGGCCCAGCGTGGCGAACCGCATCGCGGCGTCCTGCAGCGGCGGCGCTGAGAAACCGGTGCCCACGAGAACGAGCCGGCGGGCGGTGGCGAGCACGTCGCCGGCCGCGTCGACGGCGGCCAGGTCGACGCTGTTGCGGCCCAGCACGATGGCGTCGGCGGCATCGGCGAACACCCGGTCGAGCGGATGCGCGTCGGGCGCCGGCGCCCCTTCGGTCGGAGCCGCGCGGGCCACTTCGAGGCGCAGATGCTGAAACCCGCGAAAGCCGAGGTTCTGGCAGGCGCGCACCACCGTGGCCGTCGAAGTGCCGGCCCGGGTGGCCAGTTCGGCCGTGGACCACTCGGTGACGGCGCCCGGACGTTCGAGGATCACCTGGGCGACCCGGCGTTCGCTGGGTCCCAGCAGGGGCAGCGCCGCACGCACGCGCATCAGAACGGTGCCGTCGGCAAGCCGAGGCGGAAAGGGGTTCAGGCCGGCCATAGTGTGCTCCAGTGTGTGGTCGTGGTCGCGGTTCATGGCCCGGATGGTGCCGGTGCGCGTGTCCGAAGCATAGCCACACCGGCAGAACGGAGAACACCGCGGTCGGCGGCGCCGCCCGCGCCATAGGCTTGGGGCGACACAGTGTCGGCAGGCGCAAGGGAGAGACCGCATGACGGAGCAGAACCTGACGGAGCAGAACCGTGTGGTCGTGGTCGGCGACGCGCTCATCGACGAGATGCTGAGCCCCGGCTCGCGGCTGGAGTTCCCCGGCGGCGCCGCCCTCAACGTGGCCGTGGGCCTGGCCGTGCTCGGCGTGCCGACCACCCTGATCGCCATGGTCGGCGACGACGCCGACGGGGCCCGGCTGCGCGAGTTCCTCGCCGTGCACGACGTGACCCTGGTCGCCACTCCCGGGCCGTTCGGCAGTTCCCGCGCCACCTCCGACCGCACCGACGGCGAGCCGACCTACGCGTTCAACGAGGCCGCGAAGAAGCGTCGCATCGAGTTCGGCCCGGCCGAGCGGGCGGCCCTCGACCAGGCCCGCCTCGTGGTCGTGAGCTGCTTCCCCTTCGACGACACGGCCCAGACGGATGCCTTCATCGCCGCGGTCTCCGAGCCGGAGCGACGCCTCGTGATCGACCCGAACCCCCGAGCGGGCATGCTCGCCGACGGCGACCTGTTCGTGGCGAACTTCGAACGTCTCGCTGCCCGGAGCCTGCTCACGAAGGTCGGCGACGAAGACGCCGAGCTGCTCTACCGCAGCACCCTCGAGGAGCTGCGGGAGCGACTGCTGGCCGCCGGAACGCAGACGGTGCTGGCCACGGCCGGGCGCGCAGGGGCGTCCGTCGCAAGCGGCCCCGACCTGCGGGTCGGCGCGCCGATCGCGACTCTTGCCGGCGCCGTCGTCGACACCATGGGCGCGGGCGATGCCACCCTCGCCTCCAGCGTGCAGACCATGCTGACGCAGGGCGTGCCCACGGATGCCGCGGGCTGGCAGGCCCTGCTGGCCGACGCCATGCTGATCGCGGCCGCCACCTGCCGCCAGGAGGGTGCCCTGCTGCGCGTGCCGGCGTGACCGCGCCGGCCTGCTAGACCCCGCTGACCTGCTAGACCCCGCCGGCCTGCTAGACCGCGCCGGCCGGCTTGACCGCGCGCACGATGGCGCCGTGCATACCGTCGGTCACCTCGTGGGTCAGGGTGACGCTCACCTGCTCGAAGCCCGCACGGCCGAGAAAGGCCTCGTACTCCGCGATCGAGAGCGCGCCGGCGATGCAGCCCACGTGGGAGCCGCGCTCGGCCCGCTGGGCGGGCGCGAGGTGGTTCTCGGCCACGACGTCGGACACGCCGACGCGGCCGCCGGCACGCAACACCCGGAACATCTCCCCGATCACGGCGGGTTTGTCGGTCGACAGATTGATCACGCAGTTGGAGATGACGACGTCGACGCTGCCGGAACCCAGCGGGATCTCCTCGATCGTGCCCTTCAGGAACTCGACGTTCTGCGCCCGCGCGGCGGCCGCGTTGCGCCGGGCCAGGTCGAGCATCTCATCGGTCATGTCGAGGCCGTAGGCGAACCCCGTGGGACCGACCCGGCGGGCGGAGAGGAGCACGTCGATGCCTCCTCCCGAGCCCAGGTCGAGCACCGTCTCGCCGGCCTGCAGGTCGGCGACCGCCGTGGGGTTGCCGCAACCGAGACTCGCCAGCAGGGCCGTGCCCGGGAGACCCTGGGTCGACTCGTGGTCGTAGAGCGCCGATCCGAAGACCAGGCTCTCGTCGATGGCGGCCGGGGCGCAGCAGCCGGCGGAGGCATCCGTGGCAGCCGGAGTCTCGGCGGTGCCGGCGTCACCGCCGCAGCAGGCGGCGGCAGCGGCAGGCTCGGCGAGCAGCGACCGGCGCCCCTCGTTCGTGACCGAGAGGGCCGCGCCGGCGTAGCGGGCCCGTACCTCTTCGCGCACCGGGTTGTTCTTCTCGCTCATGGCGTTCTCCCTCGACTGAGACCACATACATTGATGACTCTCGATGTAATCTACCGCCGAAGATCGACCGCCGTCAATCTATGCTTGTGGGGCGTCAGCCGCGGTCAGCCGCGGTCAGCCGGCGTCGACCGGCTGCAGGGTGGGGCGTTTGCCGGTACGCCCGTCGCCCGAGGACCGCCCGGTGAGGCGGCGCCCGATCCAGGGGATCACGTGCTCCCGGTAGTAGGCGGGCGTGCGTGCCGCGGCGGCCGGCGTGGCGGCGCCGATCTCGGCGGCCGGAACGGCAAGGCCGAGGGCGGTGAGCACGTTCGACGCGACACGGGCATGGCCGAGGGAGTTCAGGTGCAGGCGATCCTCGGACCAGTACCGCAGCTCGGCCAGCTCGGTGTCGGCCCAGTTGTCCACGAAGGTGATGCCGGGGCGCACGAAGGCGGCCCGGCAGGCCTGGGTGAGCCGGTCGCCTCGGCGTGCGATCAGGGAACCCAGCGGAAGGTGCCGGGTGGGGTTGGCGCCCACGAGCATGAGCACGTGCGCGCCCTGGCGCTCGGCGCGGTCGACGACCCGCTGCAGGTGGCCCACGACCGTGCTCATCTCGACGCGGGGGCGCATCACGTCGTTGCCGCCGCCGCATACCGAGAGCAGGTCGGGGCTCAGGGCGAGCGCGGCGTCGAGCTGGCCGTCGACGATGGGCCCCAGCAGCTTGCCGCGAATGGCGAGGTTCGCGTACGAGAACGGTGCCGGGGCGGTGCCGCCCGGCGCCACACCGCTCGGCGCACCGGCTGCCCCGGCGAGGCCGAGGGCCACCATATCGGCCCAGCCGCGCAGGCCGCCGCCCGGCTGAACGTCGCCGACACCCTCGGTGAAACTGTCGCCGATGGCAACGTAGCGTTCGAACATCCGGCTCCCGCCTGCTGAAGCTGCCCTGCCGGCCGCCGGGGGGATACTACTCCTTGGGCAGGCCGAGACGCTTCGAGATGGCGTCGCGGGCCTGCTGGGCGGCGCGGCGCACGTCTTTTTCCGGATCGCGCAGGCGCACCGCGATGGTGTCGAAGTTCTCCGGGGTGCCCTGGGCGGCGAGGGCGTGCAGTGCCGCGGCGCGCACCCGCGGAGTCTCGTCGGTGGTCAGGCGCACGAGCTTGGGCACGACCTGCAGGTCGCGCAGCAGCACCACCTTCGCGCACATCTCGCGTACCCGCCAGGCCTGGTTGGTCAGGCCCACCACGATGTACGGCGCGGCGGAGTCGTTCCAGACGTGCAGGAACGCGCGGGCGCCCCACAGCTCGGGCCAGTACAGCGCGGGGGCGCCGTCGAGAATGCCGAGGGCATGGCGTCCGCCGGCGTACATGAGAAAGTCCTTGCCGGCGTTCTTGCCGCGCAGCAGGGCGATGGAGTTGTCGATGACGGCGGTCTCGCCGTAGTGCGCGATGGCGGCGTTGAGGCGCTCAGCCGTGGGCAGGTCGATCGGAAGGTCGGGGTGCGGAGTCAGTTTGTTATGCATAGCTCTACCAAGCTACCTCAGGCAGAGAGTGCGGCGGGGTTCAGCTCGCGCTCGAAGCAGGACGCGCTGTCGAAGATGCCGTAGTTGACGATGTCGGCGTAGCCCAGGCTGCGGTACAGCGCGATGGCCTCGGGCTGGGCATAGCCGGTTTCCAGACGCACCCGCGCGTAGCCGAGTTCGGCGGCGAAGTCTTCCAGGGCGTGCAGAACGGTGCTGGCGTGGCCCTGGCGGCGAAAGCCGGGACTGGTCCACATGCGCTTGACCTCGGCCGTGCCGTCGGCGAAGCGGCGGATGCCGCCCCCGGCCACGGTCTGTCCCTCGTGCATGACCACGACGAACCCGCCCAGGGGCGGGTCGAATTCTTCTGCGCCCGCGTCGTAGGCCGTGTCGCCGGATCCGGCGCCGTAGCGGGCGTCGTATTCCCGGTGCAGGTCGGCGAGCAGGGGGATGACTTCGGGGTCTGTCAGACGCACACGTACGATTTTCACTTGACTCAGTCTGCCTTATCGGGCTGGGAGCGCGCTGCAGCACGGGGCCCGCCGGTGGGCCGCCGCGTACACTGGGCGGGTGTCAGTTAACCCCGAACTTCAGGGGCGGGTCTTCCCGCCGGTGCCGCCTTATCTGGTGGGACGTGAGAAGGTGCGCGAGTTCGCCCGTGCCGTCTTCGCGACCAACCCGATCCACCATGACCCCGCCGCCGCGCAGGCGGCCGGTTACGCCGATGTCGTGGCACCGCCCACGTTCGCCGTGGTCGTGCAGGAGGCCACGCTGCAGCAGCTGCTCAGCGAGCCTGACGCCGCAATCGACTTCACCCGTGTCGTGCACGGCGACCAGCGGTTCACCTTCAGCAGGCCCATCGTGGCCGGCGACGAGCTCACCGCCACGCTGAACGTGGCGAGCATCAAAAGCCTCGGCGGCCACGCCATGGTCACGGCCGAATCCCGCATGGTGGATGCTGCCGGCGAGCATGTGGTGACCGCCACGTCCACTCTTGTTGTCAGGGGCGACGAATGACCGCGACCACGCCGAACTGGGCCGAGCTGACCGTGGGGGAGGTCGTGGCCGAGGGGAGTTACCCGCTGCAGCGCGATGCCCTCGTGCGGTACGCCGGGGCATCCGGTGACTTCAACCCCATTCATTACCGTGATGACGTGGCGGTGTCGGTGGGCCTTCCCGGCGTGCTCGCCCACGGCATGCTCACCATGGGCCTGGCCGTGCAGCCCGTCGTCGACTGGGCCGGCGACCCGGCCCGCATCGTGGACTACCAGGTGCGCTTCACTCGCCCGGTGCTCGTGCCGGCGACCGAGGGCGCGCGGGTGAGAGTGGTGGCCAAGATCGGCGCCATCGACACGGCGGCCCGCATTATTCGGGTGGACCTCACGGTGACCAGCAACGACCAGACCGTGCTCGGCAAGGCGCAGGCCCGGGTCAGTTACGCTGACGCCCCGACCTCCGCACCGACGACCTCCGCGCCGACGACCGTGAGCGCGTAGCCGCATGCCGATGATCGAGTCGGTGGCGCTCTCGCAGCTGACCACCCTGCGCGTGGGCGGGATTCCGGCCGCGATGGTGGCCAGCCACAGCGAGCAGCAGCTCGTGGACGAGGCTCTCGTGGTGTGGGGCCTCGACGAAGAATGGATGCTGCTGGGCGGCGGCTCGAACACCGTCGCCGCCGACGAACCCTTCGAGGGCACCGTGATTCGCGTGGTCACCCGCGGCATCGAACGGCTCCAGACCGGCACCGCTGACGAAAGTGCCGTCGACGGCGCCGACCTCGTGCGGCTGCGGGTGCAGGCCGGTGAGCCGTGGGACGAGCTCGTGGCGCACACCGTGGCGCAGGGCTGGGCCGGCATTGAGGCGCTCTCGGGAATTCCCGGCAGCTGCGGCGCGGCCCCGGTGCAGAACATCGGGGCGTACGGGCAGGAGCTGTCGGACAGTCTGGTCGCGATCAGTTTTCTGGACTACGAGACCGGCGAGGTGGTGCGCCTCACGGCGGCGGAGCTCGAGCTGGGGTACCGCACGTCGGTGCTCAAGCAGGGGCTGCGCGGCATCGTGCTGGCGATCGAGCTGGAGTTGACGGACACCGCAGCGGAGCAATCCGGGTCGGGTCTGGCCCTCGGGCAGCCGATCCGGTACGCGCAGCTCGCCGGAGCGCTCCAGGCGTCGCTCGGCGACCGGGTGGCGCTCGCCACGGTGCGCGCCACGGTGCTCGCCCTGCGCGCGGCGAAGGGCATGCTGCTCGATGACCTCGACACCGACACCTGGAGTGCCGGCTCGTTTTTCACCAACCCGATCGTGTCGGAGAATTTCGCGCGTTCGCTGCCGACCGCGCTGCCGCGCTGGTCGTTGGCCGTGGAACTGCCCGACCGGGTGGTGCCGCTGGAGGACTACTTCGGCATGGGGCCGATGCCCGGCGCCGACGAAGACCGGGGCGTGAAGCTCAGCGCCGCGTGGTTGATTGAGAACGCCGGCATCGCGCGCGGCTTTCACCTGCCGGGATCGCGGGCCGCGGTGTCGAGCAAGCACACGCTGGCCCTCACGAACACGGGCGGGGCGACCGCCGCCGACATCGCCGAGCTGGCCCGTTTCGTGCAGGGCCGGGTGCAGGCCGAGTTCGGCGTGAACCTGTTCGCCGAGCCGGTGCTGGTCGGGCTCGCGCTGTAGCTGTAGCTGGGGCGGCCCGGGTTCAGCCCGGAGGGCGCGCCGACCGCACAGCGGCGGCGATCCCGGCGACCACGAGCACCAGCCCCACCGCGACGACGGCGGCGAGAAGCCACCGGGCCGGGTCGATCGCTGCCGGGGCGAGTGTGCGAGCGACCATGAACGTGGCCAGGCCGAGCAGTAAGGCTCCCCACCCGATGGTGCCGAAGCGCGGGCGGTGCCGTACGGGTGCGTCGGCGCGAACGGGGGCGGGTGCGGGTGCGGGTGCGGGAACGGGAACGGGATCCGCCGGTGGGGTGTGCTCGGTCTGTGACATGGGGCGCCTAACGTGACGGGTCGACGAGAACGACCTGGCCGAGGAGAGTCCAGATGCGAATCAGGGGCACGG
>JAWOHA010000289.1:0-8900 GCA_046496385.1 Cryobacterium sp.
GTTGGCCGGACTGCAGTCCGTCGGGGACGGCGGGAAACAGCGGCGGGAGGTATCCGCCGAGCGATAAGCGTTCGGCGGTCTGCCCGCCGATCTTCAACCGCCGCCGGGCCTCCCGGCCGGAAACGCGGGTGATGGCGGTGATCAGGTCGAGGGCGTTGGTGCAGCCGAGCTTGTGGGCGAGGGTCTCGTCGGGGCCGCGCTCGGCGCGGTGGCCGATGTCGGTGGTGGAGGCGATTCTGGCGGCATCGACGGTGCGGCCGGCGGACTCGAGGATCATCATCACGTCGACCGCGTCAGGGTCATCCAGCAGCGGGAGGTTCACCGCGTGCAAGGCCGCCGCGAGGTGTTCCGCGGCGTGGCGGAGGCGTTCGACGGGGTCTGAGTCGAGGACCGCGGTGCCCGACGGGGGTGTCTGTGACATACCCCAATTTTATCCAAAACACGAGGTTTGCTCGAGAAAGATGGGGAAATGGGGATAAGTTCCCCGAACGTAGGGCTGTGGAGAACTTAGGGTTGGAGGTCGGCTTGCGGGGTCTCGATCCCTCGCAAGCTCGGGCCTCGACCGGCGGGTGACTCGGGCCTCGACCGGCGAGGAGGCGGGCCTCGACCGGCGAGGAGGCGGGCCTCGACCGGCGAGCAGGCTCGGGGCGCGACCGGCGAGGAGGCGGGCCTCGACCGGCGAGGAGGCGAGGCGCGACCGGCGAGGGGCTCTATGCGCACACGATGTCTAGAGCAGGGCGTAGCAGCGCTCGATGCGCTCCAGCCACCACTGTCGGCGCTCCGCGGAGGCGGCGTGCAGTTCGAGCAGGTCGGCGTCGGGGGTGACCCGGCGCACGGGAATGGCCCCGTGCACGGGTAGAAGCGGGTCATGGG
Source organism: Cryobacterium sp. (assembly GCA_046496385.1). Taxonomy (GTDB): domain Bacteria; phylum Actinomycetota; class Actinomycetes; order Actinomycetales; family Microbacteriaceae; genus Cryobacterium. Next base: position 874 of record JAWOHA010000289.1, read on the forward strand.
TCACGTCGGCGGCGAGCAGCGACGCCGTGCCCAAACCGCAGTCATAGGGAAGCTCGGCGATGGCCGCGGCCAGGTGGGCGCCCATCGACAGCCCGACGGAGGTCTCCAGGGCGCTGGAGACGACGACCGGCAGACCGGTCTGGTCGATGATGCTCAGCGCCACATGAATTCCGCCGAGCGGTTGCGCCTTGAGCACCAGAATGTCGGCGGCGCCGGCCCGGGCCACGAGCAGCGGGTCCTCCGCTTTGCGCACGCTTTCGTCGGCTGCCAGCGGCACGTCCATGTACGCGCTGCGACCACGCAGTTCGATGAGCTCGTCGACGCTCATGCACGGCTGTTCCACGTATTCGAGGTCGAACTCGGCCAGGGCGTGCAGCGCGTGCTCGGCTTCGTCCATATTCCACAGCCCGTTCGCGTCAACCCGGATGCGTCCCTCCGGCCCGAGCACGCTGCGCACCATGCGAACGCGTGCCACATCGTCGGCGAGGGTCTGGCCGGGGCTGGCCACCTTGATCTTCGCGGTGCGGCAACCGGGAAAACGGGCCAGGATCTCGGGAACCAGAGCGGCGTCAACGGCGGGCACGGTGGCGTTCACGGCCAGGCTGCTGCGGAGCGCCGGAGGAGTCTCGGCCCACCCGAAGTCAACGGCGGCCCGAAGCCACGCCACCGCTTCGTCATCTTCGTATTCGACGAAGGGAGAGAACTCGGTCCAGCCGAACGGCCCGGGGAATAAGACAGCCTCGCGGTGGTCGATTCCTCGGAACTGGGTGACCAGGGGGAGGGAGACGACGTGGGCCGAATCGAGCAACTCATGCAGTGAGGGCATCATGTACCCAGTCTGCCAGCCCCGCCGTCGGGTTCGGTACGGCTCGGCAGCGACGCGTGCGTGTCACAGCATTTCGCGCTTGTACTGCTCGGCGGCCTCGGCGGCCTCGGCGGCCTCAGCGGCCTCAGCGGCCTCCGAATTCTCCGAGGTCTCCGCGGCGGCGTCGCTTTTTTCCCCGTTGGGCTTGACGTCGACCATGGCCAGGGGAATGCCCGGGGCGATCAGCAGGTAGGCGTTTGCATACCGGCCCTCTCCGCTGTTCACGTGAATCCAGTACGGCACGCCCGAAGCCAGGGCGACAGAGATCTCATCCTGGATGGAGGCCAGACTGCGTCCGCCCAGCGAGTATGGTTTTCCGCCGTAGACGATATCGATTCTGTTCACGAGTCATCCTTTGTCCCGGTGGTCTTGGTGGCTGAGGTCTGACTGGTTGGTTCCGCCACCAGTTGCAGCCCCCGAGAGGAATTGGCGGTGGCCATCAGCGCCTCAACCCACTCTCGATTCAGGCTCGGCGAACGGCTGCCGAAATATTTGAAACTGATCGGGATGCTCGGATGCAGCCAGATAGTGCTGCGGCCGTCACCGGCTTGCGGGTCATCGCGCCAGGTGAAATAAAATGATTCACCCCGGCGTAGTTTCGCCCCGACCACCACTTGAATATGCGCGAGAATACGATCGTCGAAATCGGCTGTCAGGGTCGAGTCATAGGTCAGTTTTCCCACTTCACCACTCCATGCCTTGCGTTGCGTTGCTGAGAATCTAACCCAGAACAGGGTGATCAGAGTGAGATTCTGTCAGTTTTTGTGCGGCATTTGTGGTGTAACCGTATTGCACGTCGAGCAGGCGGGGTGTCAGTCGTGCAGGTAGTGCTCCAGCCGGGGTACCTGCAGCAGGGCGAGGGCGCGCTTTTCGATCTGCCGTACCCGCTCCCGGGTGACGCCCTCCACGTGCGCGATCTGGTCGAGAGTGCGGGGTGCGTCACCGTCGAGTCCGAACCGGGCTCGCAGAATGGAGCGTTCCCGCACCGGCAGGGCATTGAGAAAGAACCGAATATCGGCCGAGCGTAACGAGAGCGCGGCGTACTCGTCGGGCTGGGGCAGATCGTCGTCAATGATCAGTTCGGCCATGTCTCCGACACCGTCGCCCACCGGGGTGTGCAGCGAGATCGGTTCGTTGTCATACTGCAGCAGCCGCAGCACGTCACGGGCCGGGATCTGGGCGGCATCGGCCAGCTCGCGGGCTGTCGGTTCCCGGTCCAAGGCGCTCGTGAGATCCCGACGGATGCGTTTGATCTTGTTGAGCTTCTCGGCCGTATGAACCGGAATGCGGATCATGCGGGACTTGTCGGCCATGCCCCGGTGGATCGCCTGTCGGATCCACCAGGTGGCGTAGGTGGAGAACTTGTACCCGGTCATGAAGTCGTATTTCTCGACCGCCCGCACCAGGCCCATATTGCCGTCCTGCACCAGATCCATGATCGGCACTCCGCGCCCGGAGTAGTGCTTGGCGATGCTCACCACGAGTCGCAGGTTGGCCTCGATGAAGTGATTCTTGGCCCGCTGCCCGTCGTGCATCAGGCAGCTCAGCTCGCGCTGAACGGACGGCTCCTCCTGCCCGCGCAGCAGCCGGGCCTCGGCAAGCAGGCCCACTTCGATGCGCCGGGCGAGGTCCACTTCTTCTTCCGCGTTCAGCAGCGGGCCCTTGCCGATGCGGCGCAGGTAATCTCCGAACGCGTCGGTGGAGGCGCGGCTGTACCGGGCAACGGGAACCGCCCGGGTGGCCGTTCGCCCGGCCGGTGCGGACTCCGTCGCGGTATCGATCGTCGTCAGGTCCACGTCTTCGCTCATGCGTGCACCTGCCGGGGCTCGGTGACCGTCGTCGGCGTGGTGTGCGGCGGCAGCAGGCTGGCCGCCGCCCGGCCGAAGGTTGAAAAGTAGGACCGCTCTCGCAGTCGCGCAAGGTTTGTCACCTCGAATGCTCCTCCCACATTCTGGATGAAACCGAGTACGGCGGAGGGGTCTCCCTCCGCGCGGTGTATATCGGTGACCCGCCATTCCGTGGGCGAGAGTTCCGTCAGATCCAATCCCTCGATCGGGCGCAGTCCTTCGATCGGATGGCGCCCACTCGGCGCCCGTGACATGATCTCGTCACGACCAGACATGATTACCTCCTTTGGTAACAGCACTAAGTACACAGGGCGCCTCCCGACCCTTCAAGGGGTTGACTTGCCGGCGCCCGGCGCACTACTTTTATGTTTTTGGGCTTTTCGCTCGTCGCCATTGCGCCCGAGGGTCCGAACCTCCCGGAGGCGGCCGTCTGACACTCAAGTAGGCTGTCTCCATGACCGCACCGGCGTCCGAAACCTTCGTGTCCGACATCTTCGACAAGGACCAGTGGCGCACCGTTGCCGGGTTCGAAGGCCTGACCGATGTGACCTACCACCACGACATCACCGGGCGGATCGCCCGGGTGGCCTTCAACCGGCCCGAGGTGCGCAACGCTTTTCGTCCGCACACGGTCGACGAGCTTTTCGCCGCTCTCGAGAGCGCGCGCACCAACCCGCGCATCGGCGTGGTGCTTCTCACCGGCAACGGTCCGAGCCCCAAAGACGGCGGCTGGGCTTTCTGCTCCGGGGGAGACCAGCGCATTCGCGGTCGGGACGGCTACCAGTACGACCCCACCGCGCCGGCCTCCTCGTTCGCGGGCAGTGCGGGGCCTGCCTCGACGGGCCGGCTGCACATTCTGGAGGTGCAACGCCTCATTCGTTTCATGCCCAAGGTCGTGATCGCCGTGATTCCCGGCTGGGCGGCCGGCGGCGGGCATTCTCTGCACGTGGTCTGCGACCTCAGCATCGCCAGCGCCGAGCACGGCAAATTCAAGCAGACCGATGCTGACGTGGGGTCCTTCGACGCTGGCTACGGCAGCGCCTACTTCGCCCGCCAGGTCGGCCAGAAAGCAGCCCGCGAGGTGTTCTTCCTCGCCCGGGAGTACTCGGCCCAACGTGCCCTCGAGATGGGCGCCATCAACGCCGTCGTGCCCCATGCCGAGTTGGAGGCGGAGGCTCTGGTCTGGGCGCAGGAGATTCTCACCAAGTCGCCCACCGCGATTCGCATGCTCAAGTTCGCCTTCAACGCGGTCGACGACGGTCTGGTCGGCCAGCAGGTCTTCGCCGGCGAGGCCACCCGTCTCGCCTACGGCACCGACGAAGCCGTCGAAGGCCGTGACGCGTTTCTGGACAAGCGCGAACCGGACTGGGCCCCCTACCCCTGGCAGTACTAGCCGGTACCCGGAGTGAAGAATCTGCGCGTGGTCTCGGCCGATGACCCGATCGCGTTCCTGGCCGAGCTGCGTCTGGCCCTCACCGCCGGCGGAGAGGCTCTGCTGCCCCGTTCCGGCCCGGCCGGGCCCGGCGGGGAACTGATTGCCCGGGTGCCCATCACCACGGCGGTCGTCATTGAAACCTCCGGCAGCACCGGCACGCCCAAACGCGTGCAGCTCAGCCGCAGCGCCCTGCTCAGCAGCGCCGCCGCATCCGCGTCGATGCTCGGCGGGCCCGGACAATGGCTGCTCGCGTTGCCCGCACACTATGTGGCCGGGGTGCAGGTGCTGGTGCGGTCGATCGCGGCCGAAACCACGCCGATCTGCATGCCGCCGGCACACTTCGACCCCCTCGTCTTCGCCCAATACGCCGACCGACTGACCGAGCCGCTGCGGTACACGTCGCTGGTGCCCGTGCAGCTCGCCCGGCTCCTGGACGCCTCAGCCCGAGACCCGCACGTGGCAGACGTGCTGCGCCGGTTCACGGCGATCCTGGTGGGCGGCCAGGCCGTGTCGCCCGCGCTGGTGAGCCGGGCGCACGCCGCCGGGGTGAACCTGGTGCGAACCTACGGCTCGTCAGAAACGGCCGGCGGCTGCGTGTACAACGGGATGCCCATCGGCACCACCCGGGTGCGCGCGGTCGACGGGCTCCTGCAGATCAGCGGCCCGGTGCTCGCGGACGGGTACCTGGGCGACCCCGAGCGCACCGACGAACACTTCTCCGTCGATGCCGGAGTGCGCTGGTTCCACACCGGAGATCTCGGCACGGTCGACGAGAACGGCCTGGTCACGGTGACGGGCCGCGCCGACAACGTGATCATCTCGGGCGGCGAGAAGATCTCCCTGGACGCGGCGCAGGCCGTCGTGCGCCGACAGCCGGGGTTCGAGACTGCCGTCGTGGTGGGCGCCGACCACCCGGAGTGGGGGCGTGTGCCCGTCGTCGTGCTGGCCGGTGACGACCCGTCGCGGGGTGCCGGCGAAGACCGGCGCGAGCTTCTCTCGCAGCTGGGCGACGCGGTTGCCCGGGAGCTGGGACGCGCGGGCCGGCCGGCCCGCATTCTCGTGGTGGCCGAGATTCCGCTGCTGGCATCGGGTAAGCCTGACCTGCAGGCCCTCGCCGGGCTCGCGACCGGCGCGCACACGCCCGAGCTGGGCGGCACGCCGTAACATAGGGTCGTGGCACAGGGAGCGCGGCCGAACAGGCCCCAAAGACAACAGGCAGTATCCGAGCAGGCCCGACCGGGCGCGAAGAAGCCGAAGGCGGTCACGCACGGCAGGTCGGGAAACCCGGCCCGCCGCAACGCCCCACGGGGTGTCGCGGCCGTGACCCCCGCCACGGCGTCCGACTGGATCTCGGGCGCCCGGCTGCGCACCCTTCCCCTGGCCATCGCCCCGGTCGCCATCGGCACCGGGGCGGCCGTCGTGGCCTCTGCTCCCGGGGAATACCACTGGGTGCGCGCCCTGCTCGCCCTCGCCGTGGCGCTGTGCCTGCAGATCGGCGTGAACTACGCCAACGACTACTCCGACGGCATTCGCGGCACCGACGACAACCGCATCGGGCCGGCACGCCTCACCGGCAGCGGGGCGGCCGCCGCCCGCACCGTGCTCCTGGTGGCGCTGAGCTTCTTCGGTCTTGCCGCCGTCGCCGGCCTCGCGCTCGTGATTCTCACCCAGGCCTGGTGGCTGCTGCTCGTGGGGGCCGCGGCGATCACCGCGGCCTGGTTCTACACCGGTGGCAAGCACCCGTACGGCTACTTCGGTCTGGGCGAACTGTTCGTGTTCGTGTTCTTCGGCATCGTCGCCACTCTCGGCACCACGTTCGTGCAGGTCGGCACGGTCAACGTGGAGAGCTGGCTCGGCGGCATCAGCATCGGCCTCATCGCCTGCGCCGTGCTCATGGTCAACAACCTGCGCGACCTCGAACCCGACCGGGTCTCCGGCAAGCGCACCCTGGCGGTGCTGCTGGGCAGAACGGCCGGCCGCATCGTGTTCTGCGTCATGCTGCTGCTGCCGTTCGTGGCCGTGGCCTTCTTCGCGTTGTTCTACCCGCTGGCGTACCTGAGCTTCTTCGTGCTGCTGCTGGCCCTGCCGGCCTGCCTGATCACCCTGACCGCACGCACCGCTGCCGAGCTAGTTCTTGCCCTGAAACTCACCAGTCTCGCCGGGCTCGCCTACGGTGTTCTGCTGGGGCTCGCCTTCGCCCTCTGAGCCGCGCCCGGCCTGGGCGGCGTCTTCGGCACGGATGGCGGCGTCTTCGGTGTCGGCATCGACGTGCGTCGCCGGGGTCGCGCGATGCCGGGCCGCGTAGAGGTCGCTGGAGAGCGCGTTGCGGGAACTGCGCAGGAACAGGTACGACAGGCACACGCCGATCAGGGCGGCCAGAACCGCGGAAAGCCACACCTTCAACCCCAGCAGCAGCAGAACCGCCAGCGGCAGAGCGAACATGAGCACCCGCAGCGCGGAATAGGTGAGCCAAGCGGGAACAGTCTTCATGTTCCTAGCCTAAGACGAGTACCCGGGCATGTGCACCGAATCAAGCGCGGCGTGTACGTCACTGCCAGCGTGCGCTCACCCTACTCACGGCTGACCGGCCTACACTGAAGGCATGCCCCGCCTGTTGTTCGGTCTTGGACTGATCGTGATAATCCTCACTGTGTATGCCCTCGTCGACTGCGCCCTTTTCGACCGATCCCGAATTCGCGGGTTGCCGCGCTGGGTGTGGATCTTCGTCATCATTCTGGTTCCGCTGATCGGCCCGCTCCTGTGGCTGTTCGTGGGCCGCGGCCGCAAACGTGGCCCGGTCGGCCGCATGCCGCGCTCCACAGCACCGGACGACGACCCCGAATTTCTGCGTGGGCTCGACCGTGAGAAGAAGGAACGCGAACGCATTCGCCTGCTCGAAGAAGAGCTCGCCAAGCTGGACGACCCGCAACCCGGCGAAGACACGCCCGGATCGACCGACACGGCCGGGTCAGACCCGAACAAATCCGACCCCGGTGAGGGTGACCTGCCCGGCCGCCGGGATGCCTGACGCCCGTCTGAGTTCCAGCCCGGCCACCGATTTCAGCGTCGCGCTGCTGCGTGAATTCGTGCGCCTCGGCGTGCGTGACGTGGTGCTCAGCCCGGGAGCCCGCTCCCAGGCGCTCGCGCTCGTGGCGGCCGAGCTGGAACGTCTCGGCGAGGTGCGCCTGCACGTGCGCATCGACGAACGCGGCGCCGGCTTTCTGGCCCTGGGGCTCGCGGTCGAAACCGGTGTGCCCGCCCTGGTGATCATGACCTCCGGCACCGCGGTGGCCAACCTGCACCCGGCCGTGCTGGAAGCGCACCACTCCAACGTGCCCCTCATCGTGCTCAGCGCTGATCGCCCCGAAGAACTGCGCGGCATCCGGTCGAATCAGACCACCGTGCAACCGGGCATCTTCGGCGTGACCACCCGACTCGCCGAGGACATCGCCGCCCCCACCGCCGAACACGCCCCTGACGCCACGGCCCTGGCCGTTCGGGCAACGCAGGCCGCTCTCGGGGCGGTTGCCGGCACCCCCGGCCCTGTGCACCTGAACCTCGCCTTTCGCGAACCGCTCTCTGCCGCCGTCACGCTCGACCCGGCGCCGGCGCCCGCCGCCCGCGCCGTCTCGGTCGAGTCTGCACCGGTCGACGCGGTGCTGATCGACCCGGCACCGCACACCATCGTGATCGCGGGCGCCGGCTCCGGCGCACAGGCCGAAGCGTTCGCCCGAACCGGGCGGCGCTGGTGACCTCGGCCAGCAGCGGCCAGCCGCCGGCGCGGGCGAACGCTTCGGCCTGTGCGCCGGAGCCGGCGCCCGCGATCACGATGGTGTGCGGTGCCGGGTCGATCAGCACCGCGTCGACCGGTGCAGACTCG
>JAWOHA010000292.1:0-16684 GCA_046496385.1 Cryobacterium sp.
AGCTGATCGGGGAAAGCCAGCTCATCGTGAACTGGGAGGCCTACCCCGAGGACATAACCCCGCTGCTGCACGCACACCCCACGCAGAACGAGGCACTCGGTGAAGCCTTCCTGGCCCTTGCCGGGCAGCCGCTGCATGCGATGTAGCCGACGGCAATTTTTCTGCACTCGTGCCATTCGGCATACTGAAGACACACAACTGGTTTTGAAGGAGACAAGCGCATGAGCGAATCCGTCAGCCTCCCGGCACTCGGAGAGAGTGTTACCGAGGGAACGGTCACCCGCTGGCTCAAGAACGTGGGCGACCGCGTGGAGGTCGATGAGCCACTGCTCGAAGTATCGACCGACAAGGTGGACACGGAAATCCCGTCCCCCGTCGCCGGCATTATTGAGGCCATTCTGGTTCAGGAAGACGAAACTGTCGAGGTCGGCACCCCGCTGGTGACCATCGGCGATGGTGCCGCTGCCCCGGCCGCCGACACCGCACCGGCGGCTCCTGCTGAGGTTCCCTCCGCCGCAGCTCCGGCCCCCGCCGAAGCTCCCGTCGCGGTTGCACCGGCAGCAGCGGCAGCGGCACCCGCGGCACCGCCCGCAGCCGCAGCACCGGTGGCAGCGGCACCGGCAGCACCAGCGGCACCGCCCGCAGCAGTACCGCCCGCAGCAGTACCGGCGCCGCCCGCTCCGGCCGCCGCACCGCCGGCCGCCGCACCGCCCGTCGCTGCTCCGGCAGCTCCGGCGCCCGCGGCGCCCGCTGCGCGCGGTTCGCACGCCGGCACGTCTGGGTACGTCACCCCGATCGTGCGCAAACTCGCCCATGAAGCGGGTGTTGACCTGGCCACGATCAGCGGCACCGGTGTCGGTGGCCGCATTCGCAAGCAGGACATCATCGCCGCAGTGCCCGCTGCCGCCGCCGAGCTCGCCGCCCCGAGCGTGCAGGTCTCGCCGCTGCGCGGAACGACACAGCCGATGTCCCGACTGCGCAAGGTCGTCGCCGAGCGCGCGGTCATCTCGATGCAGTCTTCCGCACAGCTGACCACCGTCGTCGAGGTGGACGTCACCCGCGTCGCCATGCTGCGCGACCGGGTCAAGGCCGATTTCGCCGCGAAGACGGGCAACAAGCTCTCCTTCCTGCCGTTCTTCGCCCTCGCCGCAGCCGAAGCGCTCAAGTCCAACCCGATCGTGAACGCCACCATCGACGGCGACACGATCGTGTACCCGCCGGAGGAGAACATCAGCATTGCGGTGGACACGGAACGTGGACTGCTCACGCCCGTAGTGCGCAACGCGGGCGATCTCGATCTGGCCGGTTTCGCCGCTCAGATCGCCGATCTGGCGGCACGCACCCGGGACAACAAGCTCAAGCCCGACGAGCTTTCGGGCGGAACGTTCACCCTCACGAACACCGGCTCACGCGGTGCACTCTTTGACACTCCCGTGGTGTTCCTGCCGCAGAGCGCGATCCTGGGCACCGGAATCGTCTACAAGAAGCCGATCGTCGTCAGCACAGACGGCCTCGACTCCATTGCCATTCGTTCCAGTGTGTACCTGGCCTTGTCGTACGATCACCGCATCATCGATGGGGCGGATGCTGCTCGTTTTCTCACCACGATGAAGGCGCGACTGGAAGCGGGTGCGTTCGAGGGCAACCTCGGCATCTAAACCGTGGCCGTCGCCGTCACGGCGTCGCCAACCTCACCAGAACGCCAGCCGGCATTCGCCCTGATCATAGGAACGGATGCCGGCTGGCGTTTGTGTTGTGACCTGTGGATTCACCCGCCTCCGCCCTACGCGATTTGTTGCCAGATCTGGTGGGGCGCGTGCCATGCCGCAGAGGGAGCAGTCGAGACTGCCGGAGTCGGGAGAGCACCCTCGCCACGGTGACCCCGCCCTGGTGCAGAACCCGGCGTTCGGTCGGGGGCGTCGTGGCACCCGCCTCGGCCGTCGCCGCGGAACAGGAATCCGCGCCCGTCCCGGTCTCGGGTTCAGGCTGCGCAGTGCTGGCGAGCTGAGCCGGCATCGAGCTCGGGTGCAGGGGCAGAGATGCCGCCCAGTCGAACAAGATTCGCTCCAGCTGCGGCAGGCAGGGGCGCAGGGGCGACGCGGTCGCAGCCGCCGCGCACCGGGCGACCAGGTCGGCCGCCTGCCGGGTGTTCGGAGCCGCCGGGTCCAGGCGCTCCACGGTGCCGCGCAGCAGAACCGTCATGCGCTCATAGTCGGCACGCAGCAGGGCAGTGCGTTCCGGCCCGTTCTCGGGCAGGAGGCCGAGCGTGCCGAGGCCCAGCAGCACGGGCCGGCCGCTCTGGTCGAGCCAGACCGTCGCCTGGCTCAACCGGGTATGCGCAAAACCGGCGTCATGCAGTCCGCTCAGCGCGGCCAGAACGGGCGCAAGAATGGTCACCGCTTCCCCCGGCAGCAGCAGGGTGTCGCACTCGTCGAGGTAGTGGGCCAGGGACTGCCCCTCCAGACGTTCCAGCACCAGGCAGGTGCCGCCGTCGGCGAGTGTTGCAACGTCAAGCAAGCGGGTCACTCCGGGTATCGTTCCGTCGAGGCCCGCGCAGAGCGCACGCACCTCTCGTTGCAGCAGGTCGGGCGGAGCCTGCGGGGCAAAAATCTTCAGCGCGACAGCGGGCTCGGTCCCCCGATCGGAGTGTCCCAGAAAGATGTCGAACCAGCTGCCCGCCCCGAGACGTCGGCCGACCCGGTAACCGGCGACCCGGTCGGGCACCCCGGTCGCCGGCGCACGGCGGGGCTCAGACCGGGTGCAGTGCCCTGACAGGGCGTAGGGCTCAGACACGCCGCGCGGCATTGGCATTGTGCGTGGCCCAGGCCCGCTGCGCGGATCGGCTGATGAAGGTCTCATGGCTTCATGCTGCTCGTGCGCGGGAACCGCGGGGGCTCCGCAACCTGATCGGTGCAGTCCGGTCATCAGGTTCCGCTGTGGAGACAGCGACTAGACTGGGCCCATGCTCGACTTTGTCGTCGCGGGGCTAAGCGCCAACTCCGTGCCGTATGTTGAGGGCCTTGAGCTCCAACGCGCAGTCCATCGTTCCGTCGTCTCCGGAGAGAAACCGGACACCGTCATCCTGCTGGAGCATCCCGCCGTGTACACGGCCGGAAAACGCACCCAGCCCGAGGAGCGCCCCACTGACGGGACCCCCGTCATCGATGCGGACCGGGGAGGGAAGATCACCTGGCACGGTCCCGGGCAGCTCGTGGGGTATCCGATTCTGCAGCTCCGCGACCCCGTCGACGTCGTCCACTATGTTCGCCAGCTTGAAGAGGCGCTCATCGTGGTACTCGCGGGATTCGGCATAACCGGAGTTCAGGTGGCCGGACGGTCCGGCGTATGGGTGGGAACGCCCGGGAGCGAAGACAAGATCGCGGCCATCGGCATCCGCGTCGCCGAGGGAGTTACCATGCACGGTTTCGCCCTGAACTGCAGCAATTCACTCGACGCCTACGCCCACATCATCGCCTGCGGAATCCGCGATGCCGGCGTGACGACCATGTCCCGAGTACTCGGCCGCGAGGTCACCCCCGGCGACGTGGTCGGGCCGCTGCAAGCCGCCTTCCAGGTCACTTTCGACACCGAACCTGCCCCGACACCGCACCCCGTGCCCACGAACGAACGCATATCAGAAGGAGCCTCCCGATGAGCGCTGTACCCGAAGGCCGCAAACTGCTGCGCCTGGAAATCCGCAATGCGGAGACGCCGATTGAGCGCAAGCCGGAGTGGATCAAGACCGTCGCGAAGATGGGCCCGGAGTACCGCAAACTGCAGGAGCTCGTCAAGAGCGAGGGGCTGCACACCGTCTGCCAGGAAGCCGGCTGTCCCAACATCTTCGAATGCTGGGAAGACCGTGAGGCCACTTTCCTGATCGGCGGATCGCAGTGCACGCGCCGCTGCGATTTCTGCCAGATCGACACCGGGAAGCCGGCCGCATACGACACCGATGAGCCCCGGCGCGTGGGCGAGTCCGTGGTGAGCATGAACCTGCGCTATGCCACCGTGACCGGCGTTGCCCGGGACGACCTGCCCGACGAGGGCGCCTGGCTGTACGCCGAAACGATCCGGCAGATCCACCAGCAGAGCCAGGGCACCGGGGTCGAAATTCTCGTGCCTGATTTTTCAGGTAATCCCGACCACCTCGCGCAGGTCTTCGATGCTCGACCCGAAGTCTTCGCACACAACGTGGAGACCGTGCCGCGCATCTTCAAACGGGTCCGACCGGCTTTTCGGTACGACCGCTCACTCGACGTACTGACCCAGGGCCGAAATGCCGGCCTGATCACGAAATCCAACCTGATTCTGGGCATGGGCGAGGAACGCGCCGAGGTGAGCCAGGCGCTGCAGGACCTGCACGACGCCGGCACGGACATCATCACGATCACGCAGTATCTGCGCCCCAGTGCCCGGCACCTGCCGGTGGCCCGGTGGGTTCGACCGGAGGAATTCGTCGAGCTCAATGCCGAGGCTGAGGAAATCGGCTTTCTGGGCGTTCTGTCCGGCCCGCTGGTGCGGTCCTCCTACCGTGCGGGCCGGCTCTGGGCCCAGTCGATGAGCAAGAGCGGACGCACGGTCCCGGAGCAGTTGCGCACCCTCGCGGATGCTTCCCTGGGTTTCGCCCAGGCGGTGTCGTGATCAATTCGGTCATCGAACATTCGAGTGACTCGGTAGTCTAGACCCATGGCACGCAGCACGGAGAAGACTCCCCGAAAACCCAAAAAGGCAAAGAAGACCGGTCGCATTAAGCAAATGTGGCAGGTCTATCAGATGACCAAGCGCTACGACTCCAAGATCACCCTGGTGCTTCTGCTGGGGTTGCTGATTCCGGTGGTGGTCACCGTGGGCCTCGCCCTGCTGTTGACTCCCGGCAATGTCTTCTCCATCGTGCTGTGGGCGGTGTCCGGAGTTCTCACCGGAATTCTCGTGCTGCTGATCATTCTGGGTCGGCGTGCCGAAAAAGCCGCATATTCGCAGATCGAGGGCCAGCCCGGCGCCGTGGGGGCGGTGTTGCGCAGTTCCCTCAAACGCGGCTGGGTGGGCAGCGAGATGCCCGTCGCCGTGAATGCGAAGACCCAGGACGCCGTGTATCGGGCGGTCGGCCGCGGCGGCGTTGTTCTGATCAGCGAAGGGCCGCGCACCCGAACGACCAAGATGATCGACGAAGAACGTCGCAAGATCTCCCGAGTGCTCGGCACCGTCACCGTCACCGTCCTGGCCGTGGGGCCGGACGAGGACGCGATTCCGCTGCACAAACTCGCGGGAAAACTCACCCGAATCAAGCCCTCGCTGACCAAGGCCGAGGTCCTGGCCGTGAACAACCGACTGAGCTCGCTCGGAACCAAACTCCCGATTCCCAAGGGCGTTGACCCGATGAAGGCCCGGCCGCAACGCGGCTGATCTCGAGGGAGTGTCACCGAAGGCCGGTCCGTTTTCGGACCGGCCTTCGGCCGTGTCAGTGCCCGTGTCAGGACGAGCGGAGCAGAACGGTTCCGGCGATCTTGTCGTGGAAGCCGCGCTGGTCCGAATCCCAGACCAGAGCGGGCAGAACCAGCCCGAGCAGCACACTACGTACGATGGGGCGCCACAGCCCGATCCAGCCTGGTCCGAGCCGGACCGTGCGCAGCCCCACGGCGCGCTGGCCCAGACTGGCCCCGATCGTGGGAATGAACACGATCTGGAGCAGCACGAACATCGCCAGAGTGGCGAGCGGGTCATAGTCGAAGAACAGCACCGAGACGGCCACGGCCGTGGCCCAGTCGAGGCTGACCCCGGCCAGCCGCCGGCCGAATCGCCCCACCGATCCGGGGCCGGTCTGCGGCAGCCCCAAACGTTCGCCCGGCCATCGACTCGGAGGAAGTGAACCAAAGCTGATAGATTTTGAGGGAGAGTCCGGCACGTGACAAGTCTACCCAGCCGCCCGCGCGTAACATGCGGGAAACATGAACGTCACTGTCGGGAAACCCTGCCCCACTAATCTCAATGAAGCCGCAGTGTACTCAGTAGCAATGTGCGACCTGAGATTCACACCCGTCGTTTGGAGTAAACCCGCATGTTCCGCGATTCGTCAGAAGTGCTCAAGTTCATCAAGGACACCGACGTCAAGTTCCTTGACATCCGTTTCACCGACCTGCCGGGCGTGCAGCAGCACTTCAACATTCCCGCCGCAACCGTCGATGAGGAATTCTTCACCGTCGGCCAGATGTTTGACGGATCCTCGATCCGCGGTTTCGCGTCGATCCACGAGTCCGACATGCAGCTGATCCCGGATGTCTCCACCGCCTACCTCGACCCGTTCCGCGCCGAGCGCACCCTCGTGATGCTCTTTGACATCTACAACCCGCGTAACGGCGAGGTCTACTCCAAGGACCCGCGCCAGGTCGCCAAGAAGGCTGAGAAGTACCTCGCCTCCACCGGTATCGGTGACACCGCATTCTTCGGCTCCGAGGCTGAGTTCTACATCTTCGATGACGTTCGTTACGAAGTGAACCAGCACACGAGCTTCTACACCGTGGATTCCAGCGAGGGCGCCTGGAACTCCGGCAAGAAGGAAGAGGGCGGAAACCTCGCTAACAAGACCCCCTTCAAGGGCGGCTACTTCCCCGTGAGCCCCGTCGACCAGCACGTGGACATGCGTGACGACATCTGCCTCAAGCTGATCGACTCGGGCCTGACCCTCGAACGCAGCCACCACGAGGTGGGCACCGGCGGTCAGGGTGAGATCAACTACAAGTTCGACACGATGGTTCACGCCGCCGACGACCTGCTCAAGTTCAAGTACATCGTGAAGAACACGGCCCATGAATGGGGCAAGACCGCCACCTTCATGCCCAAGCCCCTCTTCGGCGACAACGGATCCGGTATGCACACCCACCAGTCCCTGTGGGCAGACGGCAAGCCGCTCTTCTATGACGAGGCCGGCTACGGCGGGCTGTCCGACCTGGCACGCTGGTACATCGGTGGCTTGCTCAAGCATGCCCCGGCCGTACTGGCCTTCACCAACCCCACCGTGAACTCCTACCACCGTCTGGTACCCGGTTTCGAGGCTCCGGTGAACCTGGTCTACTCCGCCGGCAACCGTTCCGCGTCTATCCGCATCCCCCTCACGGGAACGAACCCGAAGGCCAAGCGGCTGGAGTTTCGCGCACCCGATGCGTCCGGCAACCCGTACCTGGCTTTCGCGGCACAGCTCATGGCCGGCCTCGACGGCATCAAGAACCGCATCGAGCCGCACGAGCCCGTCGACAAGGACCTCTACGAGCTGCCGCCCGAGGAGGCCAAGAACATCCCGCAGGTTCCCGCCTCGCTCGAGGAGGCCCTGGTGGCGCTCGAGGCCGACCACGACTTCCTGCTGGCCGGAAACGTCTTCACCCCGGAATTGATTGAAACCTGGGTGTCTTACAAGCGCGAGAACGAGATCAAGCCGCTGGCCCAGCGCCCGCACCCGTTCGAATTCGAACTGTACTACGGCGTCTAGTCAGCGAGGGCGTCTTCGGACGCGATAGGGAGCGGGACCGGCCTCAGGCCGGTCCCGTTCCGGGTTAAGCCGAGTTGTCGGTGAGGCCGGGTTCTGGGTCAGCCCGAGAAACCGGTCCGTTCCGCCGGACCGTAGAACAGTCGTTCAAAGACCGCTCGCGACCGTCGGGTCAGGGCGAGGTAGTCCTCCTCAAGGGCGTTGGCCGATCCGGGGGGATATTCCATCACCCGAGCGATCGCGTCGAGCTGAGCGCGGTCGGTCGGCAAGACGTTCGAGGTGTGGTTCGTCCAGAGCATGATCGCCGACCGAACCCGGGAGGCGAACAGCCAGGCAGCGCGCAGTGTCTCGGCATCGGGCGCGCTGACCAGACCGGCCCGCACCGCTTCGGTGAGTGCGTCGAGGGTCGACGTGGTGCGCAGCGCCGGAATGTCATGCGCATGCTCCAGCTGCAACAGCTGCACAAACCATTCCACGTCGCTGAGGGAACCTCGGCCGAGTTTCAGGTGCCGGTTCGGATCGGCGCCCTGCGGCAGGCGTTCTTTCTCCACCCGCGCCTTGATGCGCTTCACCTCACGCACCTCCCGCTCGGAGATGCTGGCCGGGTACCGGACAGGGTCGGCAACATGCTCGAAGTCACGCAGCAGCTGATCGTCTCCGGCCGCCCCGTGACCGCGCAACAGCGCCTGAGCCTCCCACGTCAGTGACCACCGTCGGTAGTAAGCCTGATATGAGTCCAGGGACCGAACGATGGGACCGTTGCTGCCTTCCGGTCGCAGGCCGATGTCCAGATCGAGCGGCAGCCGGCTGTCTTCGGTGAGCCGCTTGAGTTCACGCACGATGACGTCGGCACGGGCATGAGCGGCGGATGCCTCCAGGCTGCCGGCCCGAAAAACATAGAGCACGTCGGCGTCAGACCCGAAACCCAGCTCTGAACCGCCGTACCGGCCCATGGCGATCACGGCGAACTCGATACCGTCTGCGGCCGTGCCGCGCATGTCATCACCGCGGATTGCCGACAGCACGCCCTGAATGAAGGTCGTGGTGACGTTCGTGAGGGCCACGGCGAGATCATCAATACTGATCTGCCCCAGAATCGAGGCGAACGCGAGACGCAGCATCTCGCGGCGGCGAGCCGTGCGGAGAATGGACGCCGCCGCATCCGGGCTGCTATGCCGGGTGAGCACGGCCCGGGCCTCGTCTTGCAGGGCCGCAACCGGGCGTGGTTTAAGGTCGTCTTCGTCTTCGAGCCAGGCCACCGACTCCGGTATCGTCTCGAGGAGCTCGCCCACGAAACGTGAACCGGAGAGCACCCGGGTGAGCCTTTCCGCGGCACCCGAGGAATCACGCAGCATGCGCAGGAACCAGTACGTAGAACCGAGGTTGTCACTGAGACGACGGAAAGCGAGCAGACCGTAATCGGGGTCTGCGCCCTGGGAGAACCACTGCAGCATGACCGGGAGGAGGTGCCGTTGGATGGACGCTCGACGCGACACTCCGCTGGAGAGCACGGCGATGTGGGCCAGGGCACCTTTGGTGTTGCGGAATCCGATCGCGGCGAGGCGCGCTTCGGCCTGGGCACTGGTCAGATTGAGCCCGCCGGCCGGCAGCGCGGCAACCGCCGACAGCAGCGGCCGGTAGAACAGTCGTTCATGCAGGCCGCGCACGCGCAGCTTGATCTCAGCCCAGCGGCGGGTCAGGTCATCGGCGGTGCTGCCGAGCCCGGTCGCTCGGGCCAGGACACGCAGGCTGGCCTCATCGCGGGGCACCAGATGGGTGCGACGCAGCCGGGTGAGCTGGATGCGGTGTTCCATGAGCCGCAGCATGCGGTAGTCCACGGCGAAGTCCGCGGCCTCGGCACGGCCCACGTAGCCGGCATCGGCCAGGGCGGTGAGGGCGGGCAGGGTGCCCGGTTGACGTACCGAATCATCGCTTTGACCGTGTACGAGCTGCAACAGCTGAACCGTGAATTCAATGTCACGCAGGCCGCCCGGCCCCAGCTTGAGCTGAACGTCGACCTCGTCGTCGGGAATGTTCTGGGTGACGCGTTCCCGCATGCGCTGCACGGACTCGACAAAATTCTCCCGGCCGGCACTGTTCCACACCTTCGGGGATACCGCGGCCAGGTATCGTGCGCCCAGATCCCGGTCGCCCGCGAGCGGGCGCGCCTTGAGCAGCGCCTGGAACTCCCAGCTCTTGGCCCACCGCTCGTAGTAGGCGATATGGGAATCCAGCGATCGGACCAGCGCCCCGTTCTTCCCTTCCGGCCGCAGGTTGGCGTCGACCTCCCACAGCTCCGGCTCGATGTCCGTCTCGTGCAGGCCCCGCATGATCATCATGGCCAGGCGCGTGGCGATCTCCACGGCTCGTGCCGAATCGATCCCCTCGCCGGCGTCGGCCACGAAGATGACGTCCACGTCACTGATGTAGTTCAACTCGCGGGCGCCGGCCTTGCCCATCCCGATGACGGCGAAGCGGGTGGCGCGCACTTCGTCTTGAGAGCACAGGGCCCGTCCCGAGGCCGCCCCCGACACCAGATGACGAGCCACCGCCACCGCCGCGTCGAGCGCTGCCGACGCGAGGTCGGCCAGGCTCTGAGCGATCCCGTCCACTCCGGCGACAGGGTCTGCCTGTTCCAGGTCGAACGCCGCCAGCTCGGCCAGACGCCGACGATATCTCACCCGCAGGGCGCTCCAGGCCAGATTTTCAGGCAATCCGGCAAAACCGTCGACAGCGTGCACGCAGTCGAGCAGATCCTGAGTCAGCTCCGCCGCAGTGGGCAGCCGTGTGAGCTCCGGGTACAGCACGGTGAGCTCTTCCGGGTGCCGCAGAAAGAATTCCGCGAGACCCGTTGAGGCTCCGAGCACCCGGATCAGGCGTTGCAGCGCGCCCGGCCGCGTTCTGATCGACGCCAGTTCGACGGGAGCCTGCCGCAACAGGTCGACCAGGGAGCCGAGGGCCGAATCCGGGTCGGCTGCCTGGGTGAGCAGCGCCAGGAGGTCTCGCGTCGTCGATGCCGTACCGGACAGCCCGGGGCCGGCCGGCTGAGGCCCCACCGTGTCAAACCCCGTTTGCAGCTCGGCAAGCCGCCCCCGGGCCTCACCGAAGTCGGCGAATCCAACTCGGGCCAGGTCGGTGAGGGTCAGCTCGTGCCGCGACATCGCGTACCGGTCGACGGTGACCTCCTAGAGCATCTCGAGGTTTTTGCGCAGCTCGAACGGTGTCACCTGCGAGCGGTACTCCCGCCATTCCTGGCGCTTGTTCAACAGCACGAAATTGAACACGTGCTCACCGAGGGTCTCGGCCACCAGCTCGGAGTCCTGCATGAGCTGAATGGCGTGGTCCAGACTCGCCGGCAGTTGGGCGTAACCGAGCGCGCGGCGCTCGGTGTCGCTGAGGCTCCAGACGTTGTCCTCGGCCTCCGCCGGAAGCTCGTACCCTTCGTCGATGCCCTTGAGCCCGGCGGCGAGCATGAGCGAGAATGCCAGATACGGGTTCGCCGCCGAATCGATGGCCCGGTACTCCACCCGGGAGCTCTGCCCTTTGTTGGGCTTGTAGAGCGGCACCCGGATCAGCGCGGAACGGTTGTTGTGGCCCCAGCACACGAAGCTGGGCGCCTCGTCCCCGCCCCAGAGTCGCTTGTAGGAGTTGACGAACTGATTGGTGACGGCCGTGATCTCCGGCGCATGCTTGAGCAGACCGGCAATGAACGAACGACCGGTCTTGGAGAGCTGATACTGCGCACCGGCTTCGTAGAAGGCGTTGGCATCGCCCTCGAAGAGGGAGAGGTGCGTGTGCATTCCCGACCCCGGGTGTTCAGACATGGGCTTGGGCATGAAGGTGGCGTAGACGCCCTGTTCGATGGCGACCTCTTTCACGACAGTGCGGAACGTCATGATGTTGTCCGCCGTGGTCAGCGCATCCGCGTAACGCAGGTCGATCTCGTTCTGACCGGGGCCGGCCTCGTGGTGACTGAACTCCACCGAGATGCCCAGATCTTCGAGCATGCGCACCGAACGGCGACGAAAATCGTGCGCGGTGCCACCGGGAACGTTGTCGAAATACCCGGCAGAGTCCACCGGAACGGGGCCGTTTTTGCCGTACTTCGACGACTTGAGCAGGTAGAACTCGATTTCGGGATGCGTGTAGAAGGTGAAGCCACGATCGGCGGCCTTTGCCAGCGTGCGTTTGAGCACATTCCGCGGGTCGGCGACGGCAGGCTGACCGTCGGGAGTGGTGATGTCGCAGAACATGCGCGCGGTCGGGTCGACCTCACCACGCCAAGGCAGAATTTGGAACGTTGTCGGATCCGGGTGCGCGAGCACATCCGCCTCGTACGATCGGGTCAGCCCCTCAATGGCTGAACCGTCGAAGCCCAGGCCCTCATTGAAGGCGCCTTCCACCTCCGCCGGCGCTATCGCCACGGATTTGAGTGTGCCCACCACGTCGGTGAACCACAGTCGAATGAACTTGATTCCCCGCTCTTCAATGGTGCGGAGAACGAAATCACGCTGCTTGTCCATTCAGGCCCCTTCTGGCTCCCCACTAGGTTACCGGTGCGCACCGCCCACGACACCACCCGGCCGCCGTCGGCGTGCCGCACTCGCGGAACGGCTGAGTAGACTTTAAGAATGTCAGAGCTTTCAGTCCCGCTTCCGGATCAGACGCCCTTCAGCCAGGTATCCCCCGGCCCCAAACGTGTGCGCACGCGGCACTTTCAGAGCGCCAAGGCCGACGGGACCCCGATCACGGGTCTGACCAGTTATGACATGCTCACCGCCCAGATCTTCGACCAGGCCGGCATCGATTTTCTCCTGGTCGGTGACTCCGCCGGGAACAACGTCTTCGGTTACGAAAGCACCCTGCCCGTCACCGTCGATGAGCTCATTCCCCTGACCCGTGCCGTGGCGCGCGCCGTGACGAGGGCGCTGGTGGTCGCCGACATGCCCTTCGGCTCGTACGAGAGCGGCCCCGACCAGGCGCTGCACACGGCCGTGCGATTCATGAAGGAAGCCCAGGCCCACGCCGTGAAACTCGAGGGGGGCGTGCGCAGCCACGAACAGATCCGCCGCATCGTGTCGGCCGGAATTCCGGTGATGGGACACGTGGGTTTCACCCCGCAGAGCGAACACGGCCTGGGCGGGCACCTGATCCAGGGGCGCGGCGACGCCGCCGAACGCCTCATCGAAGATGCCCTCGCGGTGCAAGACGCCGGGGCTTTCGCGGTGGTGCTGGAGATGGTGCCCTCCACCGTGGCCGCGCAGGTCACTGCGGCGCTCTCCATCCCGACCATCGGCGTCGGGGCCGGCCCGTCCGTCGACGGACAACTGCTGGTGTGGACAGATTTCGCTGGTCTGACCGGCGGGCGGGTGCCGCGCTTCGTGCGCCAGTACGCAGATTTGCGCGGCGTATTGACCGAGGCCGTACAGAACTTTCGGTGCGACGTGAACTCCGGCCAGTACCCGGCGCCGGAACACGGCTACGAGTAGGCCCCGGCCGGCGTCGCTGCCTGCTCAGTCGTCGTCTCGGGCCTCTTCTGCGGCCCAGGCGGCGCTGTTCTCGCGCAGTTTCTCGAGGGCACGCCCGGCGTCTTCGGCCGAGGCGAACGGGCCGACCCGTTCGGAGGACGGAGACTGAAGCCCCTGCTCCACCGCGCCGGTGCGCATGTTGTACCAGTACTGGTGTTCTGTGTCTGCGGCCATAGGCTTGATCCTATGCCTAAGAATTCTACCGGTCATCTGTTTTCCGGAGCGGTCTCTGCAACCCGCCCCGTTCCCGCGCACATTGTTCGACCCGAGTATGTGGGAAGGAAGGGACCGGCCGAGTTCACCGGATCGGATGTGTACGGTCCCGACCGCATCGAGCTCATCCGGGCTTCGGGCCAGATCGCAGCCCGGGCCATCGAAGCGGTGGGCCGGGCGATCCGCCCCGGAGTCACGACCGAACAGCTCGACCAGATCGGGCACGACTACATGATCGCCCACGATGCCTACCCGTCAACGCTCGGCTATCGCGGGTATCCGAAGTCCCTGTGCAGCTCGGTGAACGAGGTCATCTGCCACGGCATTCCCGACACGACCGTCCTCGACGACGGTGACATCGTGAACATCGACATCACCGCGTTCAAGAACGGTGTCCACGGCGATACCAACGTGACCTTCATCGTCGGTGACGCTACCGACGAGGTCACCCTGCTCGTCGAACGTACCCGGGAGGCCCTGAACCGGGGTATCAAGGCCGTCGCCCCCGGCCGCCAGGTCAACGTGATCGGTCGGGCGATCGAGTCCTACGCGAAACGTTTCAACTACGGTGTGGTGCGTGACTACACCGGCCACGGTGTCGGCGAGGCGTTCCACTCCGGTTTGATCATTCCGCACTACGATTCTGCGCCGCGCTACGACACCGTCATGGAGGTCGGCATGGTCTTCACGATCGAACCCATGCTCACGCTCGGCTCCACGGATGCGGAGATCTGGCCGGATGACTGGACCGTCACAACCCGGGACAAGAGCATCACCGCACAGTTCGAGCACACCCTCGTGGTCACCGAACGGGGTGCCGAGGTTCTGACCCTGCCGTAACGGGTAGCGTTAGCGTATGAGTGCAACAACGGCCATCGGGATCGACATCGGCGGAACCGGCATCAAGGGCGCGGTGGTCGATCTGGCCACCGGCGCCCTGTTGTCGGACCGGGTGAAGCTGCCCACCCCCAAAGGCGGACGCCCGCAGGACATCATCGACACCACCCGCGCGCTGCTGGACACGGTGGCCACGGGCGTGGGAACCCTCCCGGTCGGAGTGTGCTTTCCTGCCGTGGTGAAGAACGGCCGCACCATGAGCGCCGCCAATGTGTCAGAGAAGTGGATCGGGCTGGCCGCCGAAGAGCTCTTCGCGCAGGGTCTGGGCACCCCGATCCACTTCGTCAATGACGCTGATGCGGCCGGCTACGCCGAGGCTCGGTTCGGCGCCGCGAAGAACGTGCCCGGTGTGGTGCTGCTCACCACCCTGGGAACGGGGATCGGCACCGCCCTGCTCAACGATGGCATTCTGGTGCCGAACACCGAGCTGGGTCACCTCGAAATCGACGGTCGCGACTACGAAACGCGCGCGGCCTTCTCCGCGAAGGAGAAGGAAGATCTCAGCTGGGAGAAATGGGCGTCCCGGCTGCAGAAGTACTACAGCACTCTGGAGAAGCTGTTCACGCCCGACCTGTTCGTCGTGGGCGGCGGGGTGTCCAAGTACCACAAGCACTTCCTGCCGCTGCTGAGACTGTCCACGCCGATCATCCCGGCGGTGCACCGCAACAACGCGGGCATTCTCGGTGCGGCCGCCCTGGCTGCCACCGGCCCGACTCCCCTCGTGCCCACGCAGTAGTCGGATGCCCGGCTTCGCCATGACAGACCCGGATGTGTCCGACATCTCCCCCCGCACGCTCGACGATGTCGACGGGGTGTTCCGGGAGCATCATGCGCGCGGCGCCGCGCCGAGCATGGTCTGGGCGACCTTCACCCGGGCCGGGCTGCTGCGTTTCGGGCACGCCGGCGAAGCCGCAGACGGCACTGTTCCGGGCCCCGATACCGCCTACCGGATCGCGTCGTGCACGAAGAGTTTCACTGCCGCGACGGTGCTTGCCCTGCGTGACGCGGGCATGTTGAACCTGGACGATCCGGTGACACGCTTCGTGCCGGAGTTCTCTGCTGTCGCCCTACCCGGTTCGGGCGCTCCCGTTCCGACGATTCGTATGTTGCTGACGATGTCGGCGGGGTTCCCGACCGACGATCCGTGGGCTGACCGCCAGGAGTCCCTCAGCCGCCCGGATCTGAACGCGCTCCTGCAACGGGGCCTGGCCTTCGACTCGCTTCCCGGCACCCGTTTCGCATACTCCAATCTGGGTTACGCTCTGATCGGGCGAGTCATCGAACAGGCGAGCGGCCGTGACTATCGGGACCTCGTCGACGAGCTTTTTCTCGTGCCGCTGGGCTTGACCGGAACAGGCTTCGACAGCACCGTACCGGCATCCGGCGGGGTGGCCGTCGGCACCCGGTGGCTTGACACACGCTGGCAGGTGCTGCCCTTTTCGGAGCCCGGCACGTTCTCGCCGATCGGCGGCCTCTTCAGCACCGTGACAGACCTGTCCCGGTGGGCCGGGTGGCTGGCCGATGCCTTCGACCATTCCACTCCCGAACGGGCCCGGTCTCCGCTCTCCCGGGCGTCCCGCCGGGAAATGCAGCAGCAGCACCGTTTCGTGCCCTCCCTACCCGCGCATCCGACCGGGTACGGTCTGGGATTGTTCGTGGAACAGTACGAGCGGGGCGGCCCGGTGGTGTCGCATTCCGGCGGGTACCCAGGCTTTTCCGCGCACATGCGCTGGTCGGCGGCGGCCGGTTTCGGCGTGGTCGCGTTCGCCAATGCCACGTTCTCCCGGGCCGCTGTCGCGAGCGTGCGAGCCTTCGACCTGCTGGCAGAATCGCGCACACCGCCGCGGGCTGTCCTCTGGAGCGCCACCCGGGCAGCGCAACTCACGGTAACGGCCCTCGTACGAGCCTGGAACGACGAGATCGCCCAGGCCCTGTTCGCCGACAACGTGGCGTTGGACGAGTCCTTCGAACACCGGGTCGCACACATCATGCGGGCCGTGACAGCGGTCGGCGGCCTGGCTCCCGACCTGGCGCCCACGACAGGGCGCAACGGTGCCCCGGCTGCCCCGTACGTCGGTGTCGATGAGTCGTCGCAGGGCCCGGCTCACCTCGTCTGGTTTCTGCCGGGCCTCGCCGGCCGGGTGCGCGTGGAAATACGACTGACCCCGGAACTCCCGCCACGGGTGCAAACCCTGACGGTGTCGTCGGACCGGGTTCTGTAACACGCGAGCGATGGTGGCGCTCTCAGGGGCCAGGAGGGGGAAGTGGAATGGGCCGGCTATTACGCCGGGTTCTGTCCTGGTATTCGCATACCGTCGACGGTCATCTATCTTGGGACGGCGTTACCGCAGCCCTCTAGCGGCTTACCCGAAAGCTCGGCGAGCAGCCTCAACGCTTTCTGTCTAACCTTGCTCCGGACGAGGTTTACCAAGCCGACCAGGTCACCCTGGCCTCTGGTGGTCTCTTACACCACCGTTTCACCCTTACCCTCTGACCCGACCCGAAGGTTCAGCCCGGGGGCGGTCTACTTTCTGTGGCACTATCTCGCGGGTTACCCCGGGTGGGTGTT
>JAWOHA010000293.1:0-20549 GCA_046496385.1 Cryobacterium sp.
CACCCGCAGTCCCCGCCGAGCCGGTCGGGGCTCCCCACGCGGTCACGGCCCCGCCCGTACACCGGTCGGCGGCGCCCGCCGTCCGCCCGGCCCCGCCGCGCCTGCAGAGGGCGCGCCCCTCCGACGCTCCCGTCGTGCTGAGCGTGACCGGACTGCGCAAACGGTTCGGGCAGAACACGGCTGTCTCCGGAATCGACTTGACCGTGCGGGCCGGTTCCTTCTACGGCATCGTCGGGCCCAACGGCGCGGGCAAGACCACGACCCTCTCGATGATCACGGGGCTGCTCCGGCCCGACGGCGGGTCCGTTCAGGTGCACGGAATCAACGTCTGGGAGAACCCCCGGGACGCCAAACGCATCATCGGGGTGCTCCCCGACCGGTTACGGCTGTTCGATCGCCTCACCGGCGCCCAATTGCTGTACTACGCCGGAACCCTGCGCGGCCTGGACAACGCCAGCGTGCGCTCTCGCTCCGCAGACCTGTCCGCGGCCCTGGGCCTCGATGACGCCCTGCACAGGCTGGTCGCTGACTATTCCGTGGGCATGACCAAGAAGATCGCCCTGGCCTGCGCCATGATCCACTCACCCCGCATGCTCGTTCTCGACGAACCCTTTGAATCCGTCGACCCCGTCTCAGCCGTGAACGTCACCGAGATTCTGCAGAAATACGTGGCCAGCGGAGGCACCGTCGTGCTCTCCAGCCACGGCATGGACCTGATCCAACGCGTCTGCGATCACGTGGCGATCATCGTCAACGGAACAGTGCTGGCTTCGGGCACCATCGACGAGGTTCGCGGAGCGCAGACCCTGGAGGAGCGTTTCGTGGAACTCGCCGGTGGGCGCACGGCGACGGAGGGCCTGGAATGGTTGCACAGCTTCTCCGACTGAAGCTCAGCATGCTGGGCAACGCCTTGCGGGGTACTCCGAAACACCGTCTCAGCGTTGTGCTCGGCCTTCTTCTGGGCACGGTCCTGGTGCTCGTGCTCGGCTCGGTTCTCATCGACCTGAGGCTCGCCGACGACCTGCGCCTGCTGCGCGAGGTCATGACTGTCGCCGGGGCAGCGGTCTTGTGCGGCTTCATACTCATCCCGCTGCTTGTGGTTCCGGCCGATGACATGGACCCGCGCGCGTTTGCCGATCTGGGGCTCTCCACCAACGATCTGGCACGAGGAATCGCGCTGTCCGGTCTGCTCGGGGTTCCGGCGGCGTCGCTGCTGCTCCTGCTTCTGGCCGCGGTGGTGACCTGGTCGCGTGGATTCGGATCCGGTCTGCTCGCGCTGATCAGCGCCGTGTTGCTCGTGGCGACGGCCGTTCTGGCCACCCGCATCGCGACCTCGGTGGCACACCTGTTTCTGAGCCCCCGGCGTCACCGGGACTCCACCGGGGTTGTCGCCCTGCTCGGAGTGCTCGTGCTGTTGCCCGGCGTGGTGCTTCTGCTGAACGCGGACTGGAACCGGTTCGGATTCGACATGCTCAGCTCCCTCGCGGCACCGCTGGCCTGGACCCCGCTCGGCGCAGCCTGGGCCATGCCCGGAGACGCCGCGCTGGGCGCCTGGGGTCCGGCCCTGGCCCGCCTCGCCATCGCCGCGCTGAGCGTGTACCTGCTTTGGCTGGCCTGGGTGGCCCTGGTCGCCCACCTGGTCGTGACGCCCGCGCGTGTGGTGACGGCTCGGGTGCACCCCGGGCGTACCTGGTTTGACAGCCTGCCGCACACCCCGGCCGGCGCCATCGCCGCCCGCAGCATCACCGCGTGGGGCCGGGATTCGCGCTACTGGGTGGCACACCTGATGATCCCCGTGGTGCCCGTCCTGGTCTTGATCCCGCTCTACATCGCCGGAGTGCCGGCGCAGTACCTCACCCTCGTCCCGGTGCCGCTGATGTGTCTGTTCCTGGGCTGGACGGTGCACAACGACGTCGCCCTCGACAGCACGGCCATCTGGCTCCACGTCGTCTCGGGCACGCGCGGCGCGTCGGACCGTTTCGGCCGTATCGTGCCCGCCCTCCTGATCGGAGCGCCGCTGGTCACGCTCGGGTCCGCGCTGACGGTGTTCTTCTATGGCGACTGGGCGGTGCTGTCCGCCATGCTCGGCGTGAGCAGCTGCCTGTTCCTGACCGGGCTCGGGCTCTCCAGCTACACCTCGGCCCGGTTCCCGTACCCGGCGACCAAGCCCGGCGACAGCGCTTTCGCGCTTCCCCAGGCCTCCGACACCGGCTCGGCCGCCGTGCAGTCGCTGACCTTCACCGGCGCGATCCTGCTCTCGACGCCGGCGATCATCGGCCTGGTCGCCGGCATCGTCGTAGACCCGTTGTGGTTCGGTCTGGCGCTGTGGAGCGGGGTCGGTGTGGGCCTTCTCACCTTCGGGGTGGGGCTGTGGAGCGGTGCCCGGGCCTTTGATCGGCGCGGGCCCGAAATGCTGGCCGTCGCACTGCGGGCCTGAAATGCGCCCCCGGTCGCACAGCCGGAAAGAATATAATGACGTGCATGATGGAAGACTTTCGCGCGAGCATCGCCGAACCGGGACAGCCCGGCGGCGGCATTTCTACCCTGGACCGGGAACTGGAGGAGCTGCTCGAACAGGAGCAGATCGAGCCCGGCGACCACGAACGATTCTCGCACTACGTGCCCAAGGACAAGATTCTCGAGTCGGCGATGTCGGGCAAGCCGGTCAAGGCCCTGTGCGGCAAGAAATGGCTGCCGGGCCGCGACCCGGAGAAGTTCCCGGTCTGCCCCACCTGCAAGGCCCTCTACGAGAAGATGAAGGCCAAGTAGTCTCTCTGGCCAGGTCTGGTCGGCTCTGGCCGGCTCTGGCCTGGCCCGGCCTGGCCTGGCCCGGCCTGGCCCGGCCCGGCCCGGCCCGGTCGGGTCAGCGGTATTCGGTGGGGATGGCCGCGTCGCCGCGGCCCAGCCGGAACGCTTCGATGGGGAGTTCCCCCATCGAGTCTTTTCGGCGCGCACGAGCCCGGAGCGTGCCCGCGGTGCCCAGAAAACGGTCATCGACCACGCCGCGGGTGATCAAGGGCTCCAGCAGCTCCCGTTTCCGGCCATCGCGAGGGTGCTCCGGCGGCACCGCGGCCGACGACCGGGCATCGGCGTCGACCTGCACGATCTCCGTGCGGGCGATTCCGGCAGCGTCCAGGTTCCGGAACGCCGTCTTGCGGCCTCCCACGGAAAGCTTGGCCGTTGATGTCTTGGCGACATTCGTCCACGCTCCGGCAGCGTTGGTGTGCGCGACCAGTTTGTAGACCATGCCCGCGGCAGGGTGCCCGGAACCGGTGACGACGGAGGTGCCCACCCCGAACGAGTCCACCGGTGATGCCGACAGGGCCGCGATGGCGTGTTCGTCCAGGTCACTCGTCACGGTGATCCTGGTGTTCACCGCGCCCAGCGCATCGAGCTGCGCCCGCGCCGCGGCGACAACGGTCGGCAGGTCTCCCGAATCGATGCGGATCGATCCGAGCCCGGTTCCGGCGACCTTCACGGCCAAGTCGATGCCGGACGGCACATCGTAGGTGTCCACGAGCAGCGTTGTCCCCGCGCCGAAGGCGGCGACCTGAGCGCGGAAGGCGTCTTCCTCGGAATCATGCAGCAACATGAAGGAGTGTGCGGCGGTGCCCATGGTGGGCACCCCCCAGGTGCGACCGGCCTCCAGGTTGCTGGTGGCGGTGAAGCCGGCGATGAACGCGGCTCGGGCGGCGGCGACCGCGGCGTGCTCCCCGGTGCGCCGCGATCCCATTTCGGCCAGCGGCCGGCCCAGGCTCACCGCGACCATGCGTGCGGCGGCACTGGCGACGGCGGTGTCGAAATTGAGGATGCTGAGGATCAACGTCTCGAGCACGACGCCCTCAGCGAAGGTGCTTTCGACCGACAACAGCGGCGATCCCGGAAAATACACCTCGCCCTCCGCGTAGCCCCAGACGTCGCCGCGGAAGGCATAGTCGGCCAGCCAGTCCAGGGTGGGGCGGCGCACGACGGCGTTCTGTTCGAGCCAGTCGAGTTCGGCATCCGTGAATCGGAACGCCCGAATGAGTTCGAGCAGGCGGCCGGTGCCGGCGAGCACACCGTAGCGCCGCCCCTCCGGCAGCCGCCGGGCGAAGGCCTCGAACACGCACTCCCGGTCGGCGGTGCCGCTCTGAATGGCGGCGTCCACCATGGTGAGTTCGTAACGGTCGGTGCGAAAAGCGGGGGAGGGGATCACGTCGCCAGCCTAACCCGCGGTGCGGCACCCCCGGAGGTAGCGCGGGTAAGCTTGATCCAGTGACTGACGCACCGATTGGCATCTTCGACTCCGGGGTGGGTGGACTGACCGTGGCCCGGGCCATCAAAGACCAGCTGCCCAACGAATCCATCCTGTACATCGGCGACACCAAGCACTCGCCCTACGGGCCGAAGAAGATCGCCGATGTGCGCGGCTTCGCCCTCGACGTGCTCGACGACCTGGTGGCGCAAGAGGTGAAAATGCTCGTGATCGCCTGCAACACGGCTTCCGCGGCCATGTTGCGGGACGCTCGGGAACGCTACAGCGTTCCCGTGATCGAGGTGATCCAGCCGGCGGTCCGGCGAGCCGTGCAGACCACGCGCAACCACCGCGTCGGCGTCATCGGAACACGCGGCACGGTCAACTCCCGCGCGTACAACGACGCCTTCGCCGCCGCCACCCACATCCAGCTGGTCTCCCAAGCCTGCCCGCGCTTCGTGGAGTTCGTCGAAGCGGGCGTCACCACCGGGGCCGAACTGTTCGCCGTCGCCGAGGAGTACCTCGCACCCCTGCGGGACGCCGACATCGACACGCTCGTGCTGGGTTGCACCCACTACCCGTTTCTGCGCGGCGCGATTTCGTATGTGATGGGTGACGCCGTCACGCTGGTCTCCAGCGACACCGAAACCGCCAACGACGTCTACCGCACCCTGGTGAGCCAGAACCTCGCCCGGGACGAGACCGCCCCGCCCAGCTACCGCTATGAGGCCACCGGGGAGAGCGCCGACGACTTTCTCACCCTCGCCCACCGCTTGCTCGGCCCGCAGATTTCCCGCGTCGAGCTGATCGAGACCGGGGCGCTCAACCTCCGTGACCTCAGCGCCGACACCGCCGACACCGCCGACACCGCCGACACCGCCGCCACCCGCTTGAAGGAGCATTCGTGAACCTCACCCCCACCCCCCTGCGCATCGACGGACGCCGTAACGACGAACTGCGCCCCATCACCATCGAACGCGGTTGGAGCGACCAGGCGGAAGGCTCTGCCCTGATCTCCTTCGGCGGAACCCGGGTGCTGTGCACCGCGTCGTTCACCAACGGCGTGCCACGTTGGATGAGCGGCAAGGGCAAAGGATGGGTGACGGCGGAATACTCGATGCTGCCCCGCTCCACCAATTCCCGCATGGACCGGGAATCGGTGAAGGGCAAGATCGGCGGACGCACGCACGAGATCAGCCGCCTGATCGGCCGCAGCCTGCGCGCCGTCGTCGACATGAAGGCGCTCGGCGAGAACACCCTCGTGCTGGACTGTGACGTGCTGCAGGCCGACGGCGGCACCCGCACCGCGGCCATCACCGGCGCCTACGTCGCCCTCGCAGATGCCCTCGAATGGGGCCGCTCGAAGAAATTCATCTCCCAGAAGGCCCAGCCCTTGATCGACAGCGTGTCGGCGGTGTCGGTGGGCATCATCGGTGGTGTGCCGATGCTCGATCTGGCCTACACCGAAGACGTGCGCGCCGACACCGACATGAACGTCGTCGTCACCGGTCGCGGGCTCTTCGTCGAGGTGCAGGGAACGGCCGAGGCCGCACCGTTTGACCGGACCGAGCTGAATTCCCTGCTCGACCTCGCGGTGGGCGGCGCCGTGTCGCTGACCGAGTTTCAGACCCAGGCGCTGGGCCGATGACCGTGCGCGTCGTACTCGCCACCCACAACCCGCACAAGGTCGAGGAGCTTCGCCGGTTGTTGGCCCCCGCATTGCCGGGCGTGGAGGTGCTCGCCTACGACGGGCCCGAACCGGTCGAAAACGGGGCGAGTTTTGTGGAGAACGCCCTGATCAAGGCCCGCGCGGCCGCGGCCCATACCGGCCTGCCCGCACTCGCCGACGACTCCGGCATCTGCGTGGACATTCTGGGCGGAGCACCGGGAATCTTCTCGGCACGGTGGGCAGGCCCGGCCCGTGACGCCGACGCGAACCTGCGGTTGCTGCTCTGGCAGCTCGGCGATATGGATGCCGAGCACCGCAGCGCACATTTCACCTGCGTCGCCGCCCTGGCGTTTCCCGACGGAACCGAACGGTTCGGGGTCGGCGACTGGCACGGCCAGCTGCTCGCGGACCCGGCCGGCGTGAACGGCTTCGGCTACGACCCGATCTTCCTGCCCGACGGGTATGCCATCTCGGCCGGGGAGCTGAACGCATCCGTCAAGAACCAGATCAGTCATCGGGCGCTGGCCTTCGAGGCGCTCCTCCCCGACCTGCGCGAACTTCTGGGCTGAACAGGCCAAATGGTGCGGGCGCAGTGGTTGAGAATGGCACTCATTCCCAACTGCGGGCTCAGGTGGCAATCGGCCCCCGGGCGCTCTAACGTGAGGGCATGGGACACAGCCATGATCACGGGGCCGGGACCGGCGCGGGGTCAAGCCGTGCCCGGCTGAGCTTCACGATCGCCATCGTGGCGACCGTGTTGATCGTCGAGGTGGTCGGGGCGTGGTTCACCGGGTCCCTCGCCCTGCTCGCTGATGCCGGCCACATGTTTTCGGACCTCGCCGGACTGGTGATCGCGTTGATCGCCACCATCGTGGCGTCCCGGCCGGCGACGGACCGGCAGACGTTCGGTTACCAACGGGCGGAAGTCTTCGGGGCGCTGCTGAACGGCCTGATCCTGATCGGCATCGTCCTCGTCGTGGTGATCGGGGCCGTTCTGCGCCTTCTCCGCGAGGAGCCGGTTGTGGTGCTCGCCGGCCCGATGCTGCTCGTGGCGGTGATCGGGTTGCTCGCCAATGTGGCCGGCCTGCTCCTGCTCAGACCGGCCCGAGGGCGGTCGATCAACATGAGGGGCGCCTACCTGGAAGTGCTCATCGACACCTTCGGTTCGGTCGCGGTGATCGTGGCGGCCGTCGTGATTCTGTTCACCGGGTTCGCCCAGGCGGACGCGCTCGCGTCACTCGTGATCGCGGCGATGATCGCGCCGCGTGCGGTGCTGCTGTTGCGCGACGTGGTGCGGGTCCTCAGCGAATCCACCCCGGCAGACACCGATGTCACCGAGATCCGCGACCACATTCTGGGCACTCCGGGCGTCGTCGCCGTGCACGACGTGCACGTCTGGGCGATCACGACCGGGACGCACGTCTTCAGCGCCCATGTGGTGGTGCACTCCGACGTGCTGGCGGCCGGGGGGTCCGGCGCCCTGCTCGACACCCTGGCGGAGTGCCTGGCGGACCACTTCGACGTGGAGCACTCCACATTCCAGCTGGAACCGGCCGAACACGCCGCGCATGAGATCGGGCAGCACCGCTAGGCCTGAATCCAGTCGCCGGCACTCCCGGTGGTCGGCGCTCGTGGTGGTCAGCGCTCGGGACGGTCAGCGCTCGGGATGGTCACTCTCGTGAGGTTGCGCCTCGTGACGCCCGTCGCGGTTGGTCGTGAACGAATCCGGGTGCAGCACGACGGCGCCGGTGTGCGGCGCCGGGCTTTCATTGTGCCGGCGGGCTTTCAGCGTGGACTGCAGGTAGTGCCAGAGGGTGGGGATCAGGGTGAACACGACGGCGCCGATCAGGATGACGTCGATGTAGTTCTGCACGAAGTCGGCGACGGGCGGGATGTACCCCAGCAGGTACCCCACACAGGTGAGACCGGCTCCCCAGATCAGAGCGCCGACGAGATTGTAGAAAGTGTACTTGCGGTAGTCCATGTGCCCCACACCGGCCGCTATCGGGGCGAAGGTGCGCACGATGGGCACGAACCGGGCCACGATCACGGCGAGACCGCCGAAGCGCACGAAGAAGGCGTTGGTGCGCTCGACATTCTTGATGCTGAAGATGCCCGATTCTTTGCGTTCGAACACGCGCGGTCCGAAGCGGTGTCCGATCAGATAGCCCACCTCGCCGCCGAGAAAAGCGGCGAGCCCGATGGCCAGGGCCACCCACCAGATGTCGATGGTGATCACCCCGGCGAAGGTGAGCAGGCCGGTGATGATCAGCAGGGTGTCCCCGGGCAGCAGAAAACCGATCAGCAGCCCGGTTTCGGCGAAAACGATCAGACAGACGCCCAGCAGGGCCCAGGGCCCGAACCCGTTGATGAGCACCTCCGGGTCCAGCCACGGGATCAGGGCGGTGGGAATCACGAAACTCCAGTCGGATCTCGGCCCCGGTGCCGGACGGCGATAGCGAAGCGGTGCGATCAGAGTACCGCTCCCGACACGCGAAGGGCCTGAGAATCCGGGTGTTGGGCGTCGAGCCGATCGTGGGCAGCCTGGTGCGGGAGAGGGGACTTGAACCCCCACGCTCGAAAGCACAGGATCCTAAATCCTGCGTGTCTGCCAATTCCACCACTCCCGCAGCTGCCCGCTCAGTCTACTTTGCCCGCTTCCGGTGCGTTCGCCGTGCCGGCCGAACCCGCCGGCTGTGGATAACTCTCACGCACTTCCAGCGATCAGGTCATGATGCGTGCATGAGCGAGGCCGTGCGAGTCATCACCGAACAGGTCCGACTGCGCGTGCGGCGGGAGGGCGTCGATCTCAGCAGCGACGGTGAACTCGCCGACGAGTATGTGCGTGACGAACTGCGCCGCTACAGTGAGCGGGCGCTGGGCGGCGCGTTGCCGCTCATCCACGATGAGCATCAGGCCGCGCGAGAGGTTGTGGCATCCCTGACCGGTTTCGGGGTGCTGCAACCCCTGCTCGACGATGTCGACATCGAAGAGATCTGGATCAACGGACCGGACCGTGTGTTCATCGCCCGAAACGGGGTGCCCGAACTGACCGCGATGCACCTCACCGACCGGGCGGTGCGCGACCTGGTCGAACGGATGCTGCAGGCCTCCGGCCGCCGGGTTGACCTGTCCTCACCGTTCGTGGACGCCACCCTACCCGACGGCTCGCGGCTTCACGTGGTCATTCCGGACATCACCAAACGGTATATCGCGGTGAACATTCGCAAGTTCACCCGCCGTATCCGTGACCTCGGCCAGCTCGTCGGACTGGGCTCGCTCACCCCGCAGGCCAGTGAGTTTCTGCGCATGTGCGTGCTGGCCGGCCAGAATATCCTGGTGTCCGGCGCCACCCAGACCGGTAAGACCACACTGCTGAACGCGCTGCTCTCCGCGGCGCGCACCGGTGAACGCATCGTGACGGTGGAGGAGACGTTCGAGCTCGATCTGAGCGCCCGTGACGTGGTCGCGATGCAGTGCCGGCAGCCCAGCCTCGAAGGAACCGGAGAGATCACCCTGCGCCGCCTCATCAAGGAAGCCCTGCGCATGCGGCCGGACCGGCTGATTGTGGGGGAGGTGCGCGAGGCCGAAAGCCTGGACCTGTTGATCGCTCTCAACAGCGGGCTACCGGGCATGTGCTCGATCCACGCCAACAGCGCCCGCGACGCCCTCGCGAAACTGTCGACCCTGCCGCTGCTGGCCGGTCGCAACATCGACTCGGCCTTCGTGCTGCCGACGGTCGCCGGTTGCATCGACATCGTTGTGCACTGCGACCTGGATCGATACGGGGTGCGGCGGGTGTCCGAGATCATCGCGCCGAGCGGCCAGCTGACCGGGGCGATGATCGAAGCCAGCCCCATCTTCCTCTCTCCGAACGGGCATCTGACCCCGACCGGCGGATACCCGACCAAGCTTGCCAAGTTTCGAAGTGCCGGGTTGGACCCGGCCCATGTTCTGGGCCCTGGGGCGGCATGAAGTCTGTGACGGATGTGTTCGGTTCCGTGCTCAGCGCCGCCGGGGTGCTCGGTGCCCTGCTCGGGGTCGGGCTGGTGCTGGCCTGCTCGCCGTTTCTGTGGCCGGCCGGTTCTGCCCTGGCTGTGCGCCGGGTGTGGGGGCAGCGAATGCGCACCCGGCTGGGGCAGGCCGGGTTCGGTGCACTGCCCGAATCGGTTTTCCTGGCCCTCTCCGTGATCGTCGGCCTGGCCGCCGCGGCACTCGCCCAGGGTCTTCTGGCGGTGACCGCGCTGACCGTGATCGCCGGCCTCGGCGGTCTCACGGCGCCGTCGCTGATCGTGCTGTGGCGGGCCCGCAGCAGGCGCCGGGCGAACCGCACGGTGTGGCCGGATGTCGTGGATCACCTGGTCTCGGCGCTGCGTTCCGGACTGGCACTGCCCGACAGCGTCAGCAGCCTGGCCCATACCGGTCCGCCCGCCACGCGGGGGGCGTTCGCGAGCTTCGAACGTGAATACCGGGCGACGGGAAACTTTGCGCACTGTGTCGAGCAACTCAAGGTGACCCTGGCCGATCCGATCGCCGATCGCCTTCTGGAGACCCTCCGCATGGCCCGGGAGGTCGGTGGCACTGACCTCACCCTGGTGCTGCGGAGCCTGGCCGCCTGGCTGCGACAGGACACCGCGGTGAGGGAGGAGGTGGAATCCCGGCAGTCCTGGGTCGTCAACGCGGCCCGGCTCGGGGTGGCGGCTCCGTGGATCATTCTGGTGTTGCTCTCCACCCGTCCGGAGGCGGCGGCGGCTTACAACACCGCGGCGGGCAGCGTCGTCATCGTGGGCGGGCTGGTGGTCTCAGTGCTCGCCTACCGCATCATGATCGTCCTCGGGCGACTTCCCGAAGAACGCCGGTGGTTTCAGTGAGCCCGGCGCTGGGCTGGGGGGTGCTGTGCGGCACCGGTCTCGGGGTCGGACTGTGGTCCCTCGTGAGTCTGCTGCCCCGACTCAGCCGGCCCCGGCTGGCAGACCGGCTGGCCCCGTACCTGCTCGATCTGTCGGCGGAGGCCCGGATGCTCGTGGGCCGCCGCAGCGTCGATCCCTTGCCCGTGCTCGGCACCCTGTTCGCGCCGGTGCTCGGGTGGCTGACAAGCCTGCTCGGCCGCGTGCTGGGCGGCGCGGACACGATCGAGAAACGGCTTCGCCAGTCCGGGGTCTCCACCACGGTGGAAGAATTCAGGTTTCGGCAGCTCGTCTGGACGATCGGAGCGTTCTGTCTGGGGCTCTCGATCACCGTGACCGTTCCCGCCCTGCGGGCACTGCCCGTGGGCGCGCAGGTCGTGGTTCCCCTGCTGGCGGCCCTCGGCGGGGTCGTCGGGCGGGACGTCGGGCTGAACCGGGCGGCGCAGGCCCGTCTCCGCCGGATGACCAGCGAGCTTCCAACGATTCTGGAGTTTCTCACGCTCTCGCTGTCGGCCGGTGAGGGAATCCTCGACGCACTCCGCCGGGTGTCGGCGAGCAGCTCGGGGGAGCTCTCCCGAGAACTGGCCGGCGTGGTCACTGACGTGCACAGCGGACTGCCGCTCAACGTGGCGCTGAGCAATCTCTCCCGCCGCCTGGACCTGCCCGAGGTCACCCGCTTCGTGGATCAGGTCAACGGCGCACTCGACCGGGGGTCCCCTCTCTCCGAGGTGTTGCGTGCCCAGGCGCAGGATGCCCGGGAACAGGCCAAGCGGGCACTGCTGGAAACCGCGGGCCAGAAAGAGGTCGCGATGCTCATTCCGCTGGTCTTCCTGATTCTGCCGATGACCATCGTGTACGCCATTTTTCCCGGTCTGGTCGTGCTTCAGGCCGGATTCTGACCACCTCGACACCCGCACCGCTCCTCGACCGATTCGTGACCCGACCGAGAAAGCAGGAACTCATGAACTCCACTCAGATACCGAACGCCGCCGAGGTCCCCGGCCCGGATGAACGCGGCGATGTGCCCGGCTGGGTGCTGATCACCCTGATGACAGCCGGGCTCGTCGTGATCATCTGGGGGCTGGCCGGCCCGGCCCTCAGCGGCCTGTTCCAGCAGGCCATCGATCGCGTCAGCGGGCTTTGACCCGTGCCGGTGACCGGTCGGCGTTCGGCTCGGGCCGCCGCAGAACACCTGCACGAGGCCGGGCGGCGGCTCCGCCGCCCGGCCGACACCCAGCAGGGTTCGGCCGTGGCCGAGTTCGTCATGGTGGTGAGCCTGCTGACCGTGCTCACTCTCGCGGTGCTGCAACTGGGCCTGGCCCTGCACGTGCGCAACACGGTGCTGGACGCGGCAGCCGAGGGCGCCCGCTTCGCCGCGCTGGCCGGCAACAGCCTGCCGGAAGGCACCGAACGCACCCGCGATCTCATCACCGTGGCGATCGGGGCGACGTACGCCCGCAGCATCGACACGAGCCGTGACGCGGTGGGCGGCTACCCGCGCATCACCGTGCGGGTGCAGGCGCCGCTGCCGATGCTGGGGCTGTTCGGACCCCCTCGCGGGCTGGAGGTGAGTGGGCATGCTGCGTTGGAGAGCCCGGAGTAGCCGGGCGGTTCGGCATGGTCGCTCCGAAACGGGAACTGCGTCGCTGGAATTCATCACGGCCGGGCTGCTGCTGCTGGTTCCGCTGGTCTACCTGGTGGTGACGCTGGCCGCGTTGCAGGGAGGCGCGCTCGCTGTGGAAGGCGCGGCCCGGCAGGCGGCCCGCGTGTACGTGCAGGCCCCCACCGAAGCGCACGCCCGCGAGCGAGCGGCCCGCGCGGTGCGGTACAGCCTGGCCGATTACGGCCTCGACACCGAGGCGGTGCACGTGCAGATCGTCTGCAGCAGCGTTTCGACGGGGTGCCTGGCCCGGCAGAGCGCCGTCACGGTGACGGTCACCGCACGCGTCGTGCTGCCGCTGGTGCCGGACATGCTGTCGCTGTCCCGGGCCGGCAGCATGCCGGTCACGGCCACGGCGACGCAGATCGTGTCGCGATTCTGGAGTGCCGACGTTGCGGCTCGCCGATGACATTCCGCACAGCGGCCCGTGACGAAGACGGATCGACGCTGATTCTCACCGTCTTCTACGCCTTTCTGGCGCTGAGCCTGATCCTGGTGGTGGCGGCGACCACCTCGCTGTACCGGGAACGCACTGCGCTGTTCAGCCTCGCCGACGGTGCCGCCCTCGCGGGCGCCGAAGCGTTCAACGTCGACGCGGTCGCGCCCGGCGCTGCCGGGGCCGCCCCGGTCCTGCTGTCGGCTGATGTCGCCGCAGCCGTGGCCGCGTACCTCGACCGGGCTCCCCACTCCGGGTTTGACGGGTTCACGATGACGAGTGCGGCGTCCGTCGACGGCACCACGGCCAGGGTGACCCTGAGCTCATACTGGACGCCCCCGGTCTGGACCGAGCTGCTGCCCCGGGGCGTTCGTGTCGAAGTGACCGCCGAGGCGCGTTCCGTGTTCACCGGCTGAAGGCGTGCCATCAGGGATAAAAAAAGAAACCGCGCCTATATGGGGGGTAATCTACTTTCGGAAAGGGGTGTATGCTACGCTCAAATTTGTAGTTGTCACAAGAGAGCCTCCTACTGTGTGGGAGGCTTTTTTATATCGTTCAACCGGTGTGCCGGTTGTTTCGTCAGGGATTGTGAATTTAGTCACGTGTGATTCGATTTGGGAGCCTGTCCATCCGGTGCGGCCGCCACCAGGGTGCCCCAGACTTCCGCGGCTCAAGTTCTGCCCAGTGATGGACCGTGAAACACATGGACGTAATACTCGACCTACGCAGCATGACGCTGCTTGACTTTGACACGGAGCTGCCCTGTGAGGGCGTGCACCACGAACGCGGCCTCAGCGGTCATGTTCCCGCGGAATCCGGCGGCTTCATGGTGATCTCACCCTGCTGCGGCCCCAAAGTGGTTCAGTGCACCTCCCGTGTCACGGCGATGCGCGGCTCCGGCGTGCTGTACTGCGGTGTCTGCGAAACCGAACACCTCACCAGTGACTACCAATTCGTGCCCATCGATCCGGAGTAGGCGCGCACGGTAGCCTCGTCTCAGGCGTGCGCCTCTGCGGCCGCGCCCGTCGAGGAGAACCGTGACCGCTGAGAGCGCCCCCACACCAACAGGCACAGTCACGCTGCCGAGCCCGGTGAGCGGCGAACGGCCGGCATCCGTTCGGGGAAGCCGGCTCGCCGGCGCCGGCGCGCAGCTGACCACAGAGGTGAGCATCAACTTCGGCTCCGCGCTCGCGGGCCTGCTCATCCCCGTGGTGGGATCGCCGATCGTGGTTGCGGTTCGGCAGATCGTGATGGTCACCGTGCTGTTGCCGTTCTACCGGCCGACACGAGCCACGCTGACCTGGCCGCGGCTGCGCCCGGCCATCCTCCTCGGGGTCGTCCTCGCCGTCATGAACATCACCTTCTATGAGGCCGTGGGCATCCTCGGTCTCGGTGTGGCCGCCACAATAGAATTTCTCGGGCCGCTCGGTGTCGCGCTCGCCCTCACCCGCCGACTGCTCGACTTCGTCTGCGCGGCGGCGGCCGGCGCCGGCGTCATCGTGCTCACCTGGTCGGACGGCGACTTCGATCTGCTCGGCGTCGCCCTCGCCTTGACCGCCGCCGCGGCCTGGGCCGGGTACATCGTGCTCACCCGCCGGGTGGCGCACACTCTGCCGGGATTCGAGGGCATCACCGTCGCCGGCCTGGTCAGCCTGGCCCTGCTCGTGCCCCTGGCGGTGGTCACCCTCGACGTGGCAAACCTGAACTGGGGCGTGATCGGCCTGCTCCTGGCCATCGGAGTGCTGTCATCGGCTTTTCCCTACACTCTCGACACGTTCATTCTGCGGCGCATCACCCCGCGCCTCTACGCGATCATCACCAGTTTCGGACCGGTCATCGCTGCCGGGTTCGGCGCTCTCATACTCGGTGAAACCTTCACCCTGCAGCAGCAGATCGCCATTCTCGTCGTCTGTGTGGCCGCCGGAGCGGCCATCGCCACGGCGCGCACGCCGCGGTGAGGTCGGATCGTTTGGAACAGGCCCATCGTCTGCCGCGGCGCCTGCTCGATCGCCCTCCGCCAGGCTCAGCCAAATCGATGCTGCGCCTCCGCCCGGCGGGCCCCCAGCGACCCGGCGGAGCCGGGTAGGCTAAGGCGACATGATTGACGTGGATTTTTCGGAGCAGATCGCCGCATTGCGGACCACCTTTGGCGACATTCGTGCGGTGGTCGACATGGAGCGACTCCGCGCCGACATCGCTGAGCTCAGCGAGCAGGCCGGTGAACCCGACCTGTGGAATGACACCGAGCACGCCCAGAAAGTGACCAGCGCGCTCAGCCACCGGCAGAGTTCGCTGGCGCGCATGGAGAGCATCGAATCCCGCCTGGACGACCTCGAGCTGCTCGTGGAGATGGCCAACGAGGGCGAGGGCGACCAGCAATCCGCCGATGAGGCGGCTGCGGAACTGGCCGGCTTGCAGAAGCTGCTCGGTGACCTTGAGGTTCAGACGCTCCTGAACGGGGAATTCGATGAACGCAACGCGGTCATCACCATTCGTGCCGGTGCCGGCGGCGTCGACGCGGCGGACTTCGCCGAGATGCTGCTGCGCATGTACCTGCGCTGGGCGGAACAGCACAACTATCGCACCAGCGTGCTCGACATCAGCTACGCCGAGGAGGCCGGCATCAAGTCGGCCATCGTCGAGGTGGATGCCCCCTACGCCTTCGGAACCCTGAGCGTGGAGGCCGGTACCCACCGCCTGGTGCGGATGAGCCCGTTCAACTCGGCCGGTAAACGACAGACGTCCTTCGCCGCCGTTGAGGTGGTGCCGCTCATCGAGCCGACCGAGTCGATCGAGGTGCCCGACAACGACATTCGCGTCGATGTCTTCCGCTCCAGCGGACCCGGCGGGCAGTCCGTGAACACCACCGACTCCGCCGTGCGCATCACCCACCTGCCCACGGGAACGGTGGTGAGCTGTCAGAACGAGAAGAGCCAGATTCAGAACCGCGCCGCTGCCATGCGGGTGTTGCAGTCGCGCCTGTTGCTGCTGCAGCGTGAGGTCGAGGCGGCGACCAAGAAGGAATTGGCCGGCACCATCACGGCAAGCTGGGGAGACCAGATGCGCAGCTACGTGCTGGCGCCCTACCAAATGGTGAAAGATCTGCGCACCAATTTCGAGGTGAACAATCCCACCAACGTCTTCAACGGCGACCTGGACGGGTTCATTTCCGCCGGCATTCGGTGGCGGAAGAGAGCCCCGGTCGAGTGAGACGCACCCGACAAAGTGGTGAGAGCGGTATGTCGCAGGTCGCAAATCATCGCCGGGGTGCCTAGGCTCAAAGAGCTATGATCCGATTTGATCACATAACCAAGAAGTACTCCGGTACCATCCGACCGGCACTGAACTCAATTGACGTCGAAATTCTGCGGGGCGAATTCGTCTTTCTGGTGGGAGCGTCGGGGTCGGGCAAATCCAGCTGTCTGCGCTTGATGCTCAAAGAAGAAAAGCCCTCCAGCGGCAGCATCCATGTGCTCGGCCAGGACCTGCGGTCCATCAGCAACCGCAAGGTGCCCTACTTCCGGCGCAATCTCGGTGTGGTCTTTCAAGACTTTCGTCTGCTGCCCAATAAAAACGTCTTCGAAAACGTGGCGTTCAGTCTGCAGGTGATCGGAAAGTCACGCGGCTTCATCCAAGAGGCCGTGCCGGATACCCTCGCCAGGGTCGGCCTGGCCGAAAAAGCCCTGCGCCTGCCCCACGAACTCTCCGGCGGCGAGCAGCAGCGGGTTGCCATCGCCCGAGCCATCGTCAACAAGCCCCAGATTCTGCTCGCCGACGAGCCCACCGGAAACCTGGACCCCACCACCAGCGCCGGCATCATGGCCCTCTTGGCCAGCATCAACGCCGCTGGCACCACGGTGATCATGGCCACCCACGAAGCCGGTATCGTCGACGAAATGCAGCGCCGGGTGATCGAGCTGGTCCACGGTGAGATCATTCGTGACGAACGTCAGGGCGGCTACGCCACCGCGGCCATCCCCACCGTCTCGACAGCCGCGATCACCGGCCGCGAGGCCCACCCGAGCGAGGCGGCGCCGGTTCGCGTGTCCGCGCCGGCCGCCGGCCAGGCAGTTTCGCCCCCGCTCACCTTCCCGTCGGTCGCGACCGAACGCAGACCGCTGGCTGCGGCTTCCGACCCCGTGCCGGAGCCTGTCGAAAGCCTGGCGACGCCGATCGCCGCAGCCGTTCCCGGTGCGGCTCCGGCCGCACCCGTGGCCGCACCCGTGGCCGCACCCGTGGTCGCATCTGTGCCCGTACCGGAACCGCATGCCGAGCCGGCGGCCTCTGCCGTCGAGCCGGCGGCGCCGGCCCCCGTCGCCGCCGAGACTGCGGTGGAGCCGGTTGCTTCCGTCACCGCACCTTCCGTCACTCAGCATCCCGCAGCCCCGGACACGGTGGTGCCGGCCGTCGCACCTTCTGTCGCGACCGAGCCGGTCGCGACGCCGATGACGCGCCCGGTGATCACGGCGGTGCAGCACGACGAACCCGACCAGCTCACCCTGGCCGAAAAGCTGGGCCTGAGACCGCCCGGTGAATCACCCGACCCCACCGGCGAACAGATTGTAGGGCCCACCCGATGAGGCTTGGACTCGTACTCTCCGAAGCAGCGCACGGCCTGCGACGCAACGCCTCGATGGTGGTGTCCGTGGTGCTGGTCACCTTCATTTCGCTCACCTTCGTGGGGGCGGCGATCCTCATGCAGATGCAGATCGGCCAGATGAAGAGTTTCTGGTACGACAAAGCCCAGGTCGGCATCTACATGTGCACCGACATCTCGCCCGGTGACACCTGCACCGCCGGAGAAGCCTCGGAGGAGCAGATCAGCACCGTCGAGACCCAGCTGCAGGCCGCGACGCTTTCTCCGTTCATTGACCAGTACTACTTCGAAACGCACGAGCAGGCCTTCGAGAACTTTCAGTCGCAGTTCGCGGGCAACCCGGTTGCGGACTACGTCACGGCGGACCAACTCAACCAGACCTTCTGGGTGAACCTCAACGACCCGTCCCAGTCCGATGTGCTCGTTGAAAGCCTGTCCGGTGTGGCCGGAGTCGAGAACGTCGCGGACCAGCGCAAATACCTCGACCAGATCTTTTCGGTGCTCAACGTGGCCAGTTACTCGGCCATCGGAATCGCCTCGCTGATGCTCGTCGCGGCCGCGCTGCTGATCGCCACGACCATTCGGCTCTCGGCGTTCTCCCGCCGCAAGGAACTGGGCATCATGCGTCTGGTGGGAGCCTCCAACCGCTTCATTCAGACGCCGTTCATTCTGGAAGGCGTCTTCGCGGCACTGGTGGGCTCGCTGCTGGCCGGTGGTGCGGTGGTGGGTCTGGTGAAGTTCTTCGTGCAGGACTTCCTGGGGGAGCGGCTCACCGGTTTCGCGCTCGTGGGCTTGGACGATGCCCTGATCGTTTTCCCGATCCTGCTGGTCGTCGGCGCCCTGCTGGCGGCGTTCTCGGCCAACTTCGCCATCACCCGCTACCTCAAGGTCTAGCGGCCCGCCCCGGCGATCGGGGCAGCTGTGCCTTGCTAGACTGGTGGGCTGCCCGGCATCGGCCGGGCAGAATGCGCATTACCCAATCGAGGAGAGTTCTGTGGTCAGGGAACGTGGCGAAAAGGTCGTGGCGAGCAATCGTAAGGCACGCCACGATTACTCGATCGGTGACACCTACGAGGCCGGGATGGTGCTCAGCGGAACGGAAGTCAAGTCGCTACGAGCCGGGCGAGCCTCGCTGACCGACGGCTATGCCTTCATCGAGGGCGGGGAAGCCTGGCTCGATGCCGTGCACATCCCCGAATACACGGCCGGCACCTGGACGAATCACCCGCCGCGCCGCAAACGCAAGTTGCTTCT
This sequence comes from Cryobacterium sp., assembly GCA_046496385.1. Taxonomy (GTDB): domain Bacteria; phylum Actinomycetota; class Actinomycetes; order Actinomycetales; family Microbacteriaceae; genus Cryobacterium. The sequence goes on from JAWOHA010000293.1 coordinate 18,758, forward strand.
GCACAAACAGGAGATTGTGAAGATCAGCCACAAGACCAAAGAGGGCGGCTACACGCTGATCCCGCTACGAATCTACTTTCTCGACGGCCGTGCCAAGGTCGAGATCGCCGTGGCCAAGGGCAAGAAGGAATACGACAAGCGCCAGACCCTGCGGGAACGGCAGGACAAGCGCGAGTCGGACCGGGCCATGTCGGCACGTCGCAACCTCGGCGACTGAGTGTGCCGGGGTTGACCGGGGTTGACCGGGGCCGGGCATGGACGTAGACTAAGGGGCTGAATGAATGTGGGACTGTCGGTACGATTCGGCTGTCCGGCCCGGAACATTCCGGATCCGTCCGGTGGGCACTCGCTCATACAGCGCTTGGTAACTCAACAGTGTGTGACAACACCCCACTCTGCCGGTCCGGCGGAGTGATCATGGGGATGATCGGTTTCGACATTGTTTGCGCAATTGTGAGAAGCGGGTCGAGGATGCAGGGTTATCTCGTAAACGATCTCTGCAAAACAATAAGTGCCAAATCAAACCGCACTGACTTCGCTCTCGCTGCCTAAGCGAAAGCACTAACGAAGTCCGCCAGACCGGGGATGCTCTCTACCTGGATCCTGACGTCATTAGAGAGATTGCTTCTACATTGAGCCACGGGGTGTAGAGGGACTTTAACGAAGGCTGGGCCTGTCGGAGTAGATGCCAGTGGCAAATTCCGGGGCCGAGAAAGCGATTTCACTGGATACACCCGTAGAAGGCATATGACCACAGCAGTGGACCGGGGTTCAATTCCCCGCATCTCCACCATCGGTTGTTGTCACACACTGTTTCGACCGGTCAGGCCGTCAGGCCCGATCTGCGCCGAGCACATGACAATGGCCGCCCCTGGGCGGCCATTGTCATGTGCGCTGCCGTCATGTGCGCTGCCGGGCAGGCCCGGCTCAGAGCCGGCGCAAACCCACCGATGTGCGAATCGGCTCACGTTGACCGCCGGAGTGCACGATGACCGCTCCGTCGACGCTGAGCTGGCTGGCGTGGCATCGCAACGCGGCCGTGACGGTGGGCAGATGCTCCTCGAGCGGATACCAGTCGGCATCGGGTGCACGCTCGTCGACGATTTCGGCAAACGGTGTTCCCACCCGCCGGCTCGCCGCCAGCGCTGCGTCGTGTGCACGCACGTGGTCGGGATGCCCGTACCCGCCGCCGACGCCGTAGCTGACCACCAGCTCGGGGCGCAGCCGCTCGACGAGCGCGACGACATCGTCGGTCACCTCGGCGAGCGGCGCAACCGCGAGGGCGTCGTCGGCGGCGTCCGCAGCCGGGCCCGCCAGCCCTGTGCGCAGCCAGACCATACCGGAATCACGGTAACGACGGGGTGTTCGGTGCAGTGCCCGGGCCGGCCGGTCACCCAGCCAGAATCGTTCGGTGACGCCGAGGGCGGCCGTGGCGCACTGGAGTTCTCGTTCCCGTTCCGCGGCCAGGGCCGTCGTGCCGGCCAGAGCAGACAGCGGGCCGGACACGACTTCTCCGCGTTCACCGCGGGTAGCGGTCAACAGCCAGACCCGCACACCACGGGCGACGAGGTCGCTCAGGAGCGCGCCGGTGGTGATGGTCTCATCATCGGGATGAGCGTGTACGAACAATACGCTGGTGACCCCGGTGAGGACCCCCCCGAGCAGGCTGGGCGCCCCGGCGCCGTTCCGATCAGGCAATGGCCTGGTGGTGCGGTTCCTGGTTCCACCGGGCGACGGGGGGCAGCAGTGACCGGTACACGCCCAGGAGACCCTCGGCGGAGCGTGGCCAGTC
>JAWOHA010000316.1:0-5487 GCA_046496385.1 Cryobacterium sp.
GACTCACGGGGGGACGCGACCATCCCGCCGGTCGAGGCGCGACGCAGGAGCGATCGAGCTCGGGGGGCGCTTCGCGCCACCGTGCGAGACGGAGATGCGCTGCATCTCCCTAGTAGACCTCGTAGGCCGAGCCTCAGAGTCGGCACAGGTTCGAAGGCCGGCGGGGCTGGCCTCGGCCGGCGGTTTCGCCGGTCGAGGCGCGACGCAGGAGCGATCGGGATCCGGGGAGACCGCCTCGAGACCGCGCTACGCTGCACAGGCCGGACACCCCGGCCTCACACACCGCACGGGGAGCAGCCATGACATTCTTTGATTCCATCACCACCGCACGGTACAAGTTCGCGCAGTTCACCGGCCGTGCCAGCCTGCCCGAATTCTGGTGGTTCATTCTCTTCGCGGCGCTCAGCGTGGCCGCGCTCGGCGCCCTCAACATCAGAACGCCGACGGGCACCATCTACATCGGGTCCGCCCTGGCCGGCGCCTGGTGGATCGTTCTGCTGCTCCCCACCCTCGCCGTGGCCGTGCGCCGACTGCGCGACACCGGCCGCGGCTGGCCGGAGCTGTTCTGGCTGCTGCTGCCCGTCGCCGGAGTCATCGTGCTGGCGGTGTACCTCTCCAAGCCGAGCGTCGCGACCGCACCGGCAACGCAGCCCGGTGCGGTGCAGCCGGGCTGAGGCATCCGCGACAGAAGCGCCTGCCGCACTCGGCGGTTCGCACGGGCTCACCTGTCGGGTTGCGCGACCCGGGCGTGATCCCACGGCTCAGCCCAACCGAGCTCGTCGAACAGGCGCGAGAGCACGATGGCCGTGAACCCCCAGACCAGTCGGCTCTGCACGGTGAAGGCCGGCATACGGTACGTTTCCCGGCCCATCACGTGCACGGTGTGGGCACGGTTGTCGGGATCGAGCAGGTCGGCCACCGGAACTCGAAAAACCTCGACCGTCTCAGCGTGGTCGACGGCGGCGACCTGCGAGGGCCGCGTCCACCAGGCGGCCACCGGCGTCACGAGATGGTTGCTCACCGGCACGGGCAGGTCGGGCAGCGTGCCGAGCACGTCGATGCCGTGCGGGTCGAGGCCGGTCTCTTCGACGGCTTCGCGCAGGGCGGCATCGACGGGGCCGGCATCCGCTGCCTCGAGGCGGCCGCCGGGAAACGCAATCTGTGACGGATGACTGCCGAGCGTCGCGGCGCGACGCAGCAGCAGCACGTCAAGGTCGGGTGCAACGGCGCCACTGGTCTGCGCAGGCACGGCGTCGAGCACCCCGAACAAAACGAGCACGGCGGCCCTTCGCGCCCCGGCGGACGACGGCAGCCCGCGCACGGGATGCGTACGCCAGTCAAGGCCCCGCGCACACAGTGCGGCGAGTTCGGCACGGGGGTCAGGGAGCATGCCCCCAGCTTACGGACCGGGTGACCGTCGCTTCCGCGTCGCTTCCTCGTCGTTTCCTGTCGCTTCGCCCCCTCGAGGCCCACAAAGAGCACTCTTCCAGCTTCTATCACGTAGCGTCGTAAGCGCGGTTGTCAGCGCTGACACGTGCCACGGCACGGGGTTTCCTCGCAGTTCATCACCGGTATTGGAAGAGTTTTTCTATGACGACCACCGTTCCCGCCCTCGCCGCACCCGCGGCCAACCAGCCTCTCGTGCGCACCACCATCGAGGTGCGCACCCCCGGTGCCACCGACGTGGCCATCGACATCAAGTTCGCCGGCATCTGCCACTCCGACATTCATCAGGCCCGCGACGAGTGGGGTGTCGGCCTGTTCCCCATGGTGCCCGGCCATGAAATCGCGGGCATCGTCACTGCCGTGGGCGGCGAGGTGACCCGTTACCGCGTGGGCGACCGCGTGGGTGTGGGCTGCTTCGTGGACTCCTGCCGCGAATGCGCCAACTGCCTCGCCGGCGAAGAGCAGTACTGCCTGAAGGGTGAGGTCGGCACCTACAACTCGCGCTACTACGACGGCACCCCCACCAACGGCGGCTACAGCACGGCCGTCGTGGTCGACGAGAACTTCGTGCTCGGCATTCCCGAAGGCATCGAGCTCTCCGAAGCCGCTCCGCTGCTCTGCGCCGGAATCACGCTGTACTCCCCGCTGACGAACTGGAAGGCCGGCCCCGGCAAGAAGGTCGCCATCCTCGGCATGGGTGGCCTCGGCCACATGGGCGTGAAGATCGCCCACGCGCTCGGCGCCGAGGTCACCGTGCTCAGCCAGACCCTCAGCAAGCAGGAGGACGGCCTGCGTTTCGGCGCCGACCACTACTACGCCACGAGCGACCCGACCACGTTCACCGAGCTGGAGAACCACTTCGACCTCATTGTGAACACCGTTGCGGCAAACCTCGACATGGAGCGTTACCTCAGCCTGCTGTCCCTCGACGGCACGTTCGTGCACGTCGGCATCCCGAGCGAACCCGATCAGATCCGGATGTTCTGGCTCGCCTCGCAGCGCCGGTCCCTGGCCGGCTCGAAGATCGGCGGCATCCGTCAGACGCAGGAGATGCTTGACTTCTGCGCCGCCCACGGCATCGGCGCCGACGTGGAGGTCATCTCCGTCGACCAGGTCAACGAGGCCTACGAGCGTGTCATTCGCAGCGATGTGCGCTACCGCTTCGTGATCGACACCGCGAGCTTCGCGAACGAGACCCGCGCCGACGCGTAAGACCGCCTGACGCCCCCGGCCCGCCGTCTGCGGCCGGGGGCGCCCGCCTCGGCCCTGCGCACCGGGCCGGCCCGATCGCGGTGAATCGGGCACTGCCGGGCAGCGGGTCGAACGAGTGCTGACTGTGCGGGGTTACCCCACGGGTGCCGGGCTGGTCTGGCCCTCGGGTTCGGCTTCTGCCGACGCGTTCGCCTTGAGCGTCTTCACATCGGCCACGCTCGGCAGCAGAAAAGTCACCACGGCGGCCACGGCAAGGGCGCTCATCGGCACCCACAGCCCGGCGAGAAATGCCAGTCGCAGGTTCTCGGCGGTGTACGCGGTTTCGGCGATTCCGAAGAAGACCACGCCGACCACGGCGATGCCCAGTGCCGAACCGACCTGCTGGAAGGTGCCGAAGACACCGGATGCCGCACCCGCGTTCACGACCGGGGTGTTGGCGAGCGAGACGTCGGTCAGGGGCACGACCAGCATCGTCAAGCCGACTCCGGCCAGGGCCATGGGCAGGAACAGGTCGGTGCCGACGAGTGAATCGGCCTGTTCGGTCACAATCACACGGATCCACCAGAGGCCGGCGATCTGCGCCAGCGCACCGGTGAGAATGAGGCGGCGACCCAGCCGGGGCCCGAACGGAACCGCGAGCCCGCTGCCCACCAGCGCCCCGATACTGAACGGCAGGGTCGCCAACGCGGCCTCGAGCGCCGAATACTGCAGGCCGATCTGCAGATACAGCACCAGAATCAGAAAGAAACCACCGATTGACGCGCCGAACGAGAAGTTCGTGATGACGCCGGCCGAGTAGCCGCGACTGGCAAAGAGTGAAAGCGGCACGAGGGCGGATCCGCCGCTTCGGCCGAGATGACGCTGATAGACCACGAACGTGACCAGCAGCACGGGTGACAGGGCGAGCATCAGCCAGATCCAGGCCGGCCAGCCCTCCGCGCGCCCTTCGATCAGCGCGAAGACTGCGAGAAACAGTGCGGCAGATATGAGGATGACCCCAGTCACGTCCAGGCGCACCCGGTCGGTGGAACGTGACTCTGGAATCACGAAGGCCGCCACGATGAAGAGTGCCACGCCCACCGGGAGGTTGATCAGAAAAATCGTGCGCCACCCCAGGTCGAAGGCATTCTGGGTCACCAGCACGCCGCCGATCAGCGGCCCGGCAACCGCCGCGAGGCCCGAAATCGCGCCGAGCGCGCCGAATACGGCGGCGCGCTCCTTCGGCGCGAACAACACCTGAATGATCGACAGCACCTGCGGCGTCATCAGCGCCGCAAACAGGCCCTGCACCAAACGTGACGCAACGAGCATGTCGCCGGTGGTCGCTGCCGCGCACGACGCTGACGCCAGGGTGAATCCGGCGACGCCGATGAGAAACATCCGTTTACGCCCGTAGATGTCACCCAGCCGGCCACCGGTGATCAACAGGACCGCGAACGCGAGCACGTACCCCGATACGATCCATTCCAGTTGAGAGGCGGTGGCGCCCAGATCCGCCTGAATGGAGGGAAGAGCCACGTTGACGATCGTGGTGTCCAGCAGGTCCATGAACGCGGCGAACACGAGCACGACAACGGCAATTCTGCGGGCCCGCATCGGGTCTCCCTCGGCACGTGACACGAAACCCGAAACGGGCGAACAGCGTGCGTGCTCGTATGCCTGCACTGACACTACCGTGACGCCCCCGGGCGCCCCCTGTGTGCCCGGTTGCTAGGTTGGAACATTGACCCGGCACGTACCCGGGGCAACGATGGGCACGGCAGGGCCGTGCGCCAGACACCGAAGGAGAATCGTTGTGGGCAAAGAGAAGCAATCCGGCGGATCAGGCGACGCGAAGTTGGGCCGCAAAGAGTATGAAGCCGAGTTGGCCCGATTGCAGGGCGAACTGGTGTCAATGCAGGAGTGGGTGAAGCACACCGGAGCGAAGATCTGCATCGTCTTCGAGGGGCGCGACACCGCCGGCAAGGGCGGCACCATCAAGCGCATCGTGGGGCGGGTGAGCCCGCGGGTGTTCCGGGTGGTGGCACTGCCCGCGCCCACGGAGCGGGAGAAGTCGCAGATGTATTTTCAGCGCTACATGGAGCATTTTCCGGCGGCCGGCGAGGTCGTGATCTTCGACCGCAGCTGGTACAACCGGGCCGGGGTCGAGCGCGTGATGGGCTTCTGCACCCCCGAAGAGACCGAGACCTTTCTGCGCATGACGCCGCTCATCGAGATGGCCATGGTCGACTCCGGCATCATCCTGATCAAGTACTGGCTGGAGGTCAGCGCCGAGGAGCAGACCCGGCGCCTCGAGAACCGCATGAACGATCCGCGCAAGACCTGGAAGCTGTCGCCGATGGACCTCGAGTCCTACAGCCGCTGGTTCGACTACGCCAGGGCCCGCGATGACATGTTCCACGCCACCGACATCGGCGCGGCGCCCTGGTACGTCGCCCACACCGACGATAAGAAACGCGGTCGCCTCAACATCATGAGCCACCTGCTCAGCCAGGTGCCCTACGAGCACATCGAACCCCAAGATGTGGAGTTGCCCGAGCGCCAGGAGCCCGGCGACTACCGCGAACCGACCCTGACCGTGCGGAACATCCCCACCCCGTTCTAGGCTCTGTCTGCGGCGGACACATCACCTTCTGCGAGACGACAGGTTTCGCCCCATGAAATCTTCGCAAGGGGCGAAACGTGTCGTCTCGCGAAATCCCGAAGAACTTGTCCCTAAGGAGTGTCTTGTGGGGCCTGAAACTGACCCTTCCGTGTCAGACGATGCTGAGAAAATCTCTCTATGGACACCATAGAAGAGGTCTTCAGAGAAGCAGTAGACGCCCTGGC
>JAWOHA010000032.1:0-4154 GCA_046496385.1 Cryobacterium sp.
CGACTTCGCCAGCGCTCTCAGCGGCGCGGTCGACAACCTGCAGCAGCTCTCCGGGGTGTCGAAAGACCTCTCGATCAAGGCCGTCACCGGAGACCTCGCCGATATCCACTCCGCCACCATCGCGTCGACCCAGGCGCAGGTCACCCTCGAACTGGTCGCCGCCATTCGCAACAAGGGCGTTGACGCCTTCAACGAGATCATGCGGATGCAGGCCTGATGCCCGCCCAGATCAGCTCCGCTTTTCGTCGCTTCGGCGACATGCTCAAAGCCTTCACCGTGGGGCAGCGCACCGTTGCGATCATCGGTGTGGCCGTGCTCGTGCTCGGCATCGCCGCGCTCTCGATGTGGGCCGTCAAACCCGCCTACACTCCGTTGTTCTCCGGGCTCAGCGGCACCGACGCGAACACCATCGTGGAGCAGCTGCAGGCGGAGGGCGTGGCCTACGAGCTCGCCGACGGCGGCGCCACGATCTTGGTGCCCGACTCGGTCGTCTACGACCAGCGCCTCAAGTCGGCCGCGGCCGGCCTGCCGACCAGCAGCACCGGCGGCTACTCCCTGCTCGACACCATGGGCGTCACCTCGAGTGAGTTTCAGCAGTCCGTCACCTACAAACGGGCCCTCGAGGGCGAGCTGGCCTCGACCATCATGGCCCTGAACGGCGTGCAGACCGCGTCGGTGCAGTTGGCCATTCCCGAGCAGAGCGTGTTCGTGTCGGAGACCAACGACCCCACGGCATCCGTTTTCGTGCAGACCACCAACGGCACGACCCTGTCGCGTGACCAGGTGCAGGCGATCGTGCACCTCACCAGCGCCTCGATCGACGGCATGACCAGTGAGGGCGTGGCCGTGGTCGACGCCACCGGCGCCGTGCTCTCGGCCGTGGGCGGGGGCGCCACCGGCTCGGCCGACCAGCAGGCCGCCGACTACGAGAGTCGGGTGCGCGGTTCGGTGCAGGCCATGCTCGACCAGGTCGTGGGCGCCGGCAACGCCACCGTGGTGGTCGCCGCCGATATGAGTTACGAAACCGCCGAGCGGGTCGAAGAAAGCTTCACGATGCCGCTGGACACCCCGGCGCTGACCGAGACGATGGACACCGAAACTTACACCGGCGCCGGCGGCACGGCGGTCGGCGTGCTCGGCGCCGAAGCCGCGGAGGTCGGCGGCGCCGGCGACGGCACCTTCGACTCGGAGTCGATGACCCGCAACAACGCCGTCAACAAGGTCACCGAGTCCCGCATCATTCCGGCCGGGTCGATCAACCGGCAGACGATCTCGGTGGCCCTGAACCAAGATGCCGCCGGCGCCCTGAACGTGGCCGACGTCACCGCGCTGGTCTCGTCGGCCGCCGGGATCGACGTGGGCCGCGGCGACGCCGTCACCGTGGAGGTGATGGCCTTCGACGTCACCGGGGCCGCCGCCGCGCAGGCCGCGCTGCAGGCCGCCGAGGCGGAGGCCGCCGCCGCCCGCACCGCCGGAATCATTCGCGTCGGCGTGATCACCGTCGGCAGCGTTCTCGCCCTGGCCGCCACCCTGATCGTGTATGCGCGCCGCTCACGCCGGCAGAGCCGGGAATCGGTGCAGATCGATGAGCTCACCGCGCTCGACGAGATGACCAGACGCACGTCGCTCGAAGGAATCACTAGGCCCGTAGCCATTCAGAACCCGGTCACGCCCCGCGCCGTGGCCCCGCCCACGACCGTGTACGCGCCCACCGAGTCCGACACCCGGCGCGCCGAGATCGACGCCCTCGCGGGGTCTAACCCGGCGGGAACGGCAGATTTTCTGCGCAGCCTGATGGATGAGAGACGCTGATGGTCGAGCTCGCGGCGCTCTCCGGGGCCCAAAAAGTGGCCGTCGTGCTCATGAACATGGAGCCCGCCCTCGCCTCCGAGGTCATGAAGCAATTCTCCGAAGCCGAGGCCGAGAACATCGCCTCGGAGATCGTGCAGCTGCGCAAGGTCGACACCGAGATCGCCGAGAATACGCTGCTGGAGTTTCACGAGATCACCCAGCGCGGCGGCCGCCTCGCCCGCGGCGGCCACGACTTCGCGATCGGTCTGCTCGAGGCTTCCTTCGGCTCCGAGCGCGCCGCCGGGGTGATGACCCGGGTCGCCAGCTCGATGGCCGGCAAAGCGTTCGAGTTTCTGGACTCAGCCGAACCGGGTGGGGTGCTCAACCTGCTGGAAGGCGAAATGCCGCAGACCATCGCCCTGGTACTCGCGCACCTGCGCCGCGAACGGGCCTCCGGCATTCTCAGCCTCATGGACGACACGCTGCGCATCGAAGTCGCCCAGTGCATCGCCACCATGGGCAGCGCCGCCCCGGAAGCCATCCGGGTGCTCACCGACACCCTCAAAAGCCGCATGGGTTCCACCGCCAACCGCGAACCCGTCGAGGTCGTCGGCGGTGTGCAGCCGCTGGTTGAGATCATCAACCGGGCGGATGCCGCCACGGAGCGCGCCCTGCTCGAAGCCCTCGATGAGCGCGACCCGGCTCTGGCCGAGGAGATCCGGGCGCGCATGCTGACCTTCGCCGACATCGTCAAGCTCGATAGCCGTGACGTGCAGCAGGTGCTCCGCGGCATCGACACCAGTGTGCTCGCCATGGCCATGAAGGGAACCTCGAGCGCCGTCGTCGACGTGATCCGCGGCAACCTCTCGGAGCGCAACCGGTCGCTGCTCGACGACGAATTCGCCGGGATGGGTCCGGTGCGCCTGCGGCAGGTGGAGGACTCCCGTCTGCAGATCGTGCACTCCATCCGCGATCTCGAAGCCGCCGGAACCATCACTTTCCAGCGAGGGGTGGAAGACGAATATGTCGCCTGACTCCGTCACCGTTTCACCGGTCACCTTTCGCAGCATGACCTTTCCGCGGCTGGACTCCTCGGTGCTGACCTCGCCAACGTCGTCGCTCTCCCCGGTGCGCTCCGCCGCGAGCGCTGTGGCGGCTTCCGCCGCGAGCTCTGCGGCCCGCGACGAGATGTCGAGTCGGGCCGAGCGCGCTCACGCGCAGGGCCACGCCGCCGGCTACGCCGAAGGCCTGCGGCTCGCCGCCGTCGACGCCGCCGTGCTCGCCGAAGCCGCCGAAGCCGCGCAGCTCGAGGCCCGGTTCACCGCCGAAGCCCGCATCGAACGCATGGTGGAGCTGCTCAGCGCCGCGGCCGCCGCGCTCGAGGCCCGCACGGTGCCCGTCGTGCGCGAGGTGGAGCACACCCTCGTGGTGACCGCCCTCGAATTGGCCGAGGCGGTGCTCTCCCGCGAACTGAGCAACGCCGACACCTCCGCGCAGCGCGCCCTGGAACGTGCCATCGACCAGCCCACCCGGGTAGACGTGCAGGGCGTGCGCATGCACCCCGACGACCTCAACACCCTCGGCTCGGCGACCGACCAGGTCGACGGTGTCACCTTTCACCCCGACGCCAGCCTGTCACCGGGCGACGCGGTGGTCGACTTCGCCGACGGCTACCTCGACGCCCGCGTGAGCACCGCCTTCGAGCGTGCCAAGTCCGCCCTGCTGGGAACGCTCTCATGAGCGTCCGCCCCCGCGGCAGCGCCCGATCCTGGCGGCCCGGTGCCCGCCAGTTCTCCGCCGCCCTCGCGGCAGCCCGCCCCGAGGTGGTCGGCTCGGTGTCCTCGATCGTGGGTCTCGGTGTGGAGCTGCGCGGGCTGCAGGCCGCCATCGGCGATTTCGTGACCGTCGGGTCGGCCCCCGGCATCGAGGCGGAGGTTGTCGCCACGACACGAGACGGCATTCGGTGCATGCCGCTCGGCCGCCTCACCGGGCTGCAGGCCGGCGACCCCGCCCGAGCCGCGAGCAGCCCCATGCTGGTCCCTACCGGTCCCGGCCTGTTCGGCCGGGTGCTCGACGGACTCGGCCGCCCCCTCGACGGCAAAGGCCCCGTCATGGCCGACGGATGGGTCTCGCTCGACAACGAAAGCCCCTCGGCCATGACCCGCGCCCGCATCACCGAGCCGCTGCAGCTGGGAGTGCGGGTGCTCGACACCCTCACCACCATGGGCCGCGGGCAGCGCATGGGCCTGTTCGCCGGCTCGGGCGTGGGCAAATCGTCGCTGTTGTCGATGATCGCCCGGGGAACGTCTTTGCTGGCTTTTTCGGGTTGCGATACTAAACTGAATCCTGAGCAGCAACCATCC
>JAWOHA010000060.1:0-8910 GCA_046496385.1 Cryobacterium sp.
CTGAGGTTCGAAGGCCTGAATGCCCAGGCGGTGCAGGGTGGGCGCACGGTTGAGCATGACGGGGCGCTCGCGGATGATCTCCTCGAGCACGTCCCAGACCTGCGGACGGCTGCGCTCGACCATGCGCTTGGCGGCCTTGATGTTCTGAGCGTGGCTCAGGTCGATCAGGCGCTTGATCACGAAGGGCTTGAACAGCTCCAGCGCCATCTGCTTGGGCAGCCCGCACTGGTGCAGTTTGAGCTGCGGGCCGACCACGATGACCGAACGGCCCGAGTAGTCCACGCGCTTGCCGAGCAGGTTCTGGCGGAAGCGACCCTGCTTTCCCTTGAGCATGTCGCTCAGGGACTTCAGGGCGCGGTTGCCGGTACCCGTGACGGGGCGACCGCGACGACCGTTGTCGAACAGTGCGTCAACGGCTTCCTGCAGCATGCGCTTCTCGTTGTTCACGATGATCTCGGGAGCACCGAGGTCGAGCAGGCGACGCAGGCGGTTGTTGCGGTTGATCACACGACGGTAGAGGTCGTTGAGGTCGCTGGTGGCGAAGCGGCCACCGTCGAGCTGCACCATCGGGCGCAGTTCCGGCGGGAGCACGGGAACCACGTCGAGCACCATTCCGGCCGGCGAGTTGCCGGTCATGATGAACGCGTTGACCACCCGCAGTCGCTTGATGGCGCGGATCTTCTTCTGACCCTTGCCTTCGGCGATCTGCAGGTGCAGGTTTTCGCTCTCGGTGACGAGGTCGAAGGCCAGCAGGCGCTTCTTGATGGCCTCGGCGCCCATGTAGGCCTCGAAGTACATGCCGAAACGGTCCTGGAGCTCGTGGAAGACGGAGTCTTCCGGCTTCAGGTCGCCGACCTTGAGGGTGCGGAAGTCTTCCCACACGCGCTCCAGGTGGGCGATCTGCTCGTCCAGAGACTTGCGAATCTGGCTCATTTCCTTTTCGGCGGCGTCCTTGGTGCGCTTCTTCTGGTCGCTCTTGGCGCCTTCGGCCTCCAGTGCGGCGAGGTCGGTTTCGAGGCGCTGCAGGCGGTCGGCGATGCGCGAGTCACGGCTGGTCTCAATGGTCTTGAGTTCCAGGCGCAGCTCGTTCTCGAGACCCGGCATGTCCTGGTGACGGCCGTCTTCGTCGACCGTGATGACCATGTACGCGGCGAAGTAGATGACCTTTTCGAGGTCCTTCGGCGCCATGTCCAGCAGGTAGCCGAGGCGCGAGGGCACGCCCTTGAAGTACCAGATGTGCGTGACGGGGGCGGCGAGCTCGATGTGGCCCATGCGCTCGCGGCGCACAGACGACTTGGTGACCTCTACGCCGCACCGCTCGCAGACGATGCCTTTGAAGCGCACACGCTTGTACTTGCCGCAGGAGCATTCCCAGTCCCGCGAGGGGCCGAAGATCTGCTCGCCGAACAGGCCGTCTTTTTCCGGCTTGAGCGTGCGGTAGTTGATGGTTTCGGGCTTCTTGACCTCACCGTGCGACCAACGACGGATGTCGTCTGCGGTAGCCAGGCCAATACGAAGCTCGTCAAATGTTGTTACGTCGAGCAATTTCTCTCCTTGGAAAGTTTTCGAAGTTTCTTTGGGCCGGGCTTAGATGTCGTCGATGTTCGACGACTCAAACCGGGTGGAAATGTTGATGCCGAGCTCTTCCGCTGCGCGGAAGACCTCATCATCCGTGTCGCGCAGGCTGACCGCGGTGCCATCGGCTGAGAGCACCTCGACGTTCAGGCAGAGCGACTGCATTTCCTTGATCAGAACCTTGAAGCTCTCGGGGATGCCGGGCTCCTGAATGTTCTCGCCCTTGACGATGGCCTCGTAGACCTTGACGCGGCCGAGGATGTCGTCGGACTTGATCGTCAGGAGCTCCTGCAGTGCGTAGGCGGCACCGTATGCTTCGAGCGCCCACACCTCCATCTCACCAAAGCGCTGTCCGCCGAACTGTGCCTTACCACCCAGCGGCTGCTGCATGATCATGGAGTACGGGCCGGTGGAGCGGGCGTGGATCTTGTCATCGACGAGGTGGTGCAGCTTCAGGATGTACATGTAGCCCACCGAGACCGGCATCGGGAACGGCTCGCCGGAGCGACCGTCGAAGAGCTGGGCCTTACCGGTGGAGTTGATGAGACGTTCACCGTCGCGGGTGGGCGTCGTCGACTCCAGGAGTCCCTCGATCTCGATCTCGAGCGCGCCGTCGAACACCGGAGTCGCCACCTTGGTGCCGGGGGCGGCGCTGAAGGCCTGCTCGGGAAGACGAGCAGCCCACTTCGGCTTGCCCTCGACCTGCCAGCCCTGCTTCGCAATCCAGCCGAGGTGCGTTTCCAGCACCTGTCCGAAGTTCATGCGGCCGGGGATGCCGAGCGGGTTCAGGATGATGTCGACCGGGGTTCCGTCGGCGAGGAACGGCATGTCCTCGATCGGCAGAATGCGGGAGATGACACCCTTGTTGCCGTGGCGGCCGGCGAGCTTGTCGCCCTCGGTGATCTTGCGCTTCTGCGCGATGAACACGACCACGCGCTGGTTGACGCCCGAGCCGAGCTCGTCGTCGCCGTCCTGCGAGTCGAACACCTTGACGCCGATGATGGTGCCACGCTCACCGTGGGGAACCTTGAGGCTCGTGTCACGAACCTCGCGGCTCTTCTCGTTGAAGATGGCGCGCAGCAGACGCTCTTCGGCACTGAGCTCGGTCTCACCCTTGGGCGTGACCTTGCCGACGAGGATGTCGCCGGGGCGCACCTCGGCACCGATGCGAATGATGCCACGCTCGTCGAGGTCGGCGAGGAAGTCCGGCGACACGTTGGGCAGGTCGCGGGTGATCTCTTCCTTGCCCAGCTTGGTGTCGCGGGCATCCACTTCGTACTCTTCGATGTGGATCGAGGAGAGCGTGTCGTCCTTCACCAGGTTCTGGCTCAGAATGATCGCGTCCTCGAAGTTGTAGCCTTCCCACGGCATGAATGCCACGAGCAGGTTCTTTCCGAGGGCGAGTTCGCCCTGGTCGGTGGCGGGTCCGTCGGCGATGACCTCGCCGGCTTCGATGCGCTCACCGGCGTTGACGATCACGCGGTGGTTGAAGCTGGTGCCCTGGTTGGAGCGGCTGAACTTGCGCAGGTAGTAGTCCTGCGTGCCGCCCTCGTCGAGCATGATGGTGACGACGTCGGCCGAGACCTCGGAGACGACACCGGGCTTGAGCGCGGTGAGCACGTCGCCGGCGTCAATGGCGGTGTAGACCTCCATGCCGGTTCCCACGAGCGGGCTGTCCGAGAGAAGAAGCGGAACGGCCTGACGCTGCATGTTGGCGCCCATGAGCGCGCGGTTGGCATCGTCGTGCTCGAGGAACGGAATCAGCGAGGTGGCCACAGACACCATCTGGCGCGGCGACACGTCCATGTAGCCGATCTCTTCCGCGGGGATGAGGTCGACCTCGCCGCCCTTCTTGCGGGAGAGCACGCGGTCCTGGGCGAAGTGTGAGTCCGGGGTCAGGGGCGCGTTGGCCTGGGCGACGATGAACTCGTCTTCCTCGCTGGCGGTGAGGTAGTCGATCGTCTCGGTGACCTTGTTGTTGATCACGCGGCGGTACGGGGTCTCAATGAACCCGAAGGCGTTGATGCGCGCGAACGAGGCGAGCGAACCGATCAGGCCGATGTTCGGGCCTTCCGGAGTCTCAATGGGGCACATGCGGCCGTAGTGCGAGGGGTGAACGTCTCGCACCTCGACGCCGGCGCGGTCACGGGAGAGTCCACCCGGGCCCAGCGCGCTGAGGCGACGCTTGTGCGTGAGGCCCGCGAGCGGGTTGTTCTGGTCCATGAACTGCGAGAGCTGCGAGGTGCCGAAGAACTCCTTGATCGCGGCGACGACGGGGCGCACGTTGATCAGGGTCTGCGGGGTGATCGCTTCGATGTCCTGCGTGGTCATGCGTTCGCGAACGACGCGTTCCATGCGGGACAGGCCGGTGCGCACCTGGTTCTGGATGAGCTCTCCCACGGCACGAATACGACGGTTGCCGAAGTGGTCGATGTCGTCGGTGTCGATGGGGATCTGGGTGGACTTGCCCTCGCGCAGACCGGTGATGGTGGTCTCGTTGGCGTGCAACGCGACGAGGTACTTGATGGTGGCCAGAATGTCCTGGAGCGTCAGTACGGAGTCACCGAGCGGGGCCTCGAGGCCGAGCTTGCGGTTGATCTTGTACCGACCGACCTTGGCGAGGTCGTAGCGCTTGGAGTTGAAGAAGAAGTTGTCCAACAGAGCGCGGGCAGCCTCGGCGGCAACCTGCTCGCCCGGGCGCAGCTTGCGGTAGATGTCCTTGAGGGCTTCTTCCTTCGTGAGGATGTTGTCCTTCTCGAGGGTGAGCTCGATGGACGCGAAGCCCTTGAACTCTTCAAGGATCTGCTCGCTCGTGAGGCCGAGGGCCTTGAGGAACACCGTCACCGACTGCTTGCGCTTGCGGTCGATCCGCACGCCCACCTGGTCGCGCTTGTCGATCTCGAATTCGAGCCAGGCACCACGGCTCGGGATGACGCGGGCGGAGTAGATGTCCTTGTCGGAGGTCTTCTCCTGCTCGCGGTTGAAGTACACACCCGGGGAGCGCACCAGCTGCGACACCACGACACGTTCCGTGCCGTTGATGACGAAGGTGCCCTTGGGGGTCATGAGCGGGAAGTCGCCCATGAACACGGTCTGTGTCTTGATTTCACCGGTGAGGTGATTCATGAACTCGGCGTTCACGTAGAGCGGTGCGGAGTAGGTCTTACCCTTTTCCTTGCACTCGTCAATCGTGTACTTCTCCGGCTCGAGTTCCGGGTTGGTGAACGACAGCTGCATGGTTTCGCTGAGGTCTTCGATGGGAGAAATCTCTTCGAAGATCTCGTCGAGCCCGGTGCGGCTCGCCAGGTCCTGGCGTCCGGCCTTCTGGGCCTCGGCGAGCCGAGCCTTCCAGATGTCGTTGCCGACGAGCCAGTCGAAGCTCTCGGTCTGCAGTGCGAGCAGATCCGGAACGTTCAGGTGGTCACTGATCTTTGCGAACGACAGACGCTCAGCTGAGCGGCCGTTCTTGGGTGAGTTGGTGGTTGCGTTGCGCGCAGCAGCCAAGGAAATAACCTCCGTGGACCCCGTCAGGTCTAGTTACTGTTATTGGTAATGACTCCGCAGATCTTCTAAGACGAACAGACCCTCACGGGTGTGACGAAAAATTGAGAGGTGCCGCAAGGTGGCTTGGGCACGCACAGCCGACCGCAATATGAAGGCAGAGTTTATCTGGGAGCGCAAGGAATAATCATATGCCCAGATAAGCCCGCTGTCCACTCAAATCTTGCCTTCCCGCAAATTCTCAGGTATAACCCGCTCGCCCCGCCAGATTTCCCGGCCTCCCGACTCGAGCCTGCCGGCCGCACAGCGGCGGGGGACATCGGCGGGGGACAATGGACACATGAGCAGAGGCGAAGTCGAGAATGCGTCCGTTGTATTGAAATTGAGCGGCCACACGGCCGTGATCGAACCGGACCGGTTCACTCCGGGGAGCTTTCAGCTGGTCGTGGACGGCACCCCGCAGTCACACGTGAACATCGACCACCCCGAGGAACTGTTCTTTGAATACGTGCAGCGCATCGGCCACGTCATCGACCTGCTCGGCGACGTTCGCGAACCGATCACGGCCGTGCACCTGGGGGCCGGCGCGCTGACCCTGCCGCGCTACATCGAGGCCACCCGGCCCGGATCCCGGCAGCAGGTGGTGGAGATAGAGAGCGACCTGATCGATCTGGTGCGCGCCGAACTGCCCTGGGACAAGCGTGCCAACCTCCGCGTGCGGCACGGCGACGCCCGCGAGGTGCTGGCCAGGCTGCCGGCCGGACTGCACGGATCGGTCGACCTGGTCGTGATCGACATCTTCTCCGGCGCGCGCACCCCCGCCCACGTGACCAGCCGGGAGTTCTTCGCCCTCACGGCGCCGCTGCTCTCGCCCCGCGGCGTGGTCGCGGTGAATGTGGCAGACGGGCCCGGCCTGGCGTTCGCCCGCGGCCAGGCCGCGACGCTGTGCGACGTTTTTGAGCATGTGATCGGCTTCGCCGAAACCCAGGTGCTCAAGGGGCGTCGTTTCGGCAATATCGTGTTCGTCGCCGCACACACCCCGATCGACCTGACCTGGATACCCCGCCTGCTGGCCAACGGGCCGCACCCGGCCAAGGTCATCGAGGGCGCCGAGCTGAAGACCTTCATCGCCGGTTCGCTGGTGGCCACGGATGAGACGTCGACGCCGTCTCCGCTGCCCGGGCGCACCGTCTTTCAGATCGGGCACTGAGCGTCAGTCCCAGCCGCCGCCCGTGCCGGGGGTACGCTGGAGTATCCCTTCTCGTTGCGACTTTGGTCGCCTGTTGTACAGGACGACACCCTGAGCATCATCACTGGCTACGACGCCGTCACCCTGCGTGAAAAAATTGACCTCCAGGCCGCCACCGAGCGACTCGCCGAGCTCGGCGAACTGCGCAGCCTCTCGGCGCTGAACGAGAAAGTCGCGCTGCTGCGCCTGGTCGGCCGCCTCGACGAGGCCTGGCTGATCGCGAGCGAAGCCGTGCGTCAGGCACGGTTCACGGGAGATCGGGAGCAGGCCGCGGCCAGCCGCATCCGCCGTGCCCAGGTGCAGCAGTTCCAGGGCAAGCTCGACGAGGCGATTGTGGAGCTGACCCACTGCGTGCAGGAGTGCGAGGCCCACGAGTGGACCACCATCGCCGCCCTGGCCCGTGAGAACCGCGGCAAGGCCTACTTCGACCAGGGCAATCTGGACGCGGCCCTGGCTGACCTGGCCAAGGCCCTGCTGCACCGGGAGACCGACGGCGTCAGCACCGACGACCTCGAGAGCAGCCTGATTGCGGTGGCCGTGGTGGAGTCGTTCATCGCAGAGCGGGACGCGCGCTGACCCTGCGGACGCCAGAACGAGAACGTCGTCACCGCGTGCTGTACAGGGAATCAGCTTTGCGCCATGCTGTGTGCCTAGGCTGATCTGACCGACGACTCTAACGAGGCCTGCATGCCCGCGCACATACGCACCCGACCGGTCCGCACCCCGTTCGCACCGGCTCGGTGGGTGAGCCTTGTGCTGGGCGGCACGGTGCTGGCGACACTGGCGGGGTGTACCTCATCGGCCCCGGAGGCCTCGCCGCAGACGTCCACTCCCGCGCAGCCGGGTTCGGCCGACACGGCTGCGGCCGTGCAAGCGGTCAGCCCGGTCGGGGACCCCGTGGTGATCGCGTCGGGCCTCGAGGCGCCGTGGTCGATTCTGCGCCTGCCCGGTTCCGGCACCCTGATCAGCGAGCGGGACACCGCCCTGATCCGCGAGTTGCTGCCCGACGGCAGCCTGCGCGAGGCGGGCGGCGTTGACAGCGCCCGCCCCGGTGGCGAGGGCGGCCTGCTGGGCCTGGCCTACCTGCCGGCGGACTCGACCGAGAACGGGGCAACCGATGAGGCCGGCGGCTGGGTGTACGCCTATTTCAGCACCGACACCGACAACCGCATCGAACGGATGCCGTTGACGGGCGCACCGGGCAGCCTCACCCTCGGCACGCCCCAGGCGGTGCTCGACGGGCTGCCCCGGGCCGGCAACCACAGCGGCGGCCGCATCGCGTTCGGACCGGACGGGTTGCTCTACGCGACCGTCGGCGACGCCGGCAACCCCGCCCTGTCCCAGAACCTCGCGAGCCTCGGCGGCAAGATTCTGCGCATGACCGCCACGGGAGACGTGCCGGTCGGCGCCGACGCCAACCCCTTCGACACCCTCGTGTACTCGTTCGGACACCGCAACCCGCAGGGCATCGCCTGGGATTCTGACGGGCGGCTCTGGTCGAGCGAGTTCGGGCAGCAAACCTGGGACGAGCTGAACCTCATCGAAGCGGGCGCGAACTACGGCTGGCCCGACGTGGAGGGCATCGCCGACGACCCGGCCTTCGTCGACCCGGTCTACCAGTGGACGACCGACGTCGCCAGCCCGAGTGGCATCGCCATCGTGCAGGACACCCTGTTCGTGGCGAACCTGCGCGGCGCCCGGCTGCTGCGGGTCGAGCTGGGCACGATCGACCCCGCCGCGGCCCGCACGAACAGCGTCGATCCCTCCACCGTCACGGTGGACGAGTGGTTTGTGAACGGTTACGGCCGGCTGCGAGACGTCGTCCCCGGGCCTCAGAGCACCCTGTGGTTCGTGAGCAACAACACCGACGGTCGCGGCACTCCCGCGGCCGACGACGATCGGCTCTACCAGGTGGAAGTGGCACCCTGATGGCTGATCTCACGCAGGTACGACGCTGGGCGGACGCCCTAATCGTGCTGCACCTGGACCCCAGCTGGGATTTCGGCTTCGACAATGCGAAGAAGCGCGCCGGCCTGTGCAGCTTCACCACGCGGCGCATCACGCTCTCGCGCTACCTCGCCGCCCGGTACGACGATGACGTGGTGCACCAGATTCTGTTGCACGAGGTCGCCCATGCCCTCGCCGGAGCGCGCGCCGGTCACGGTCCACGCTGGAAGAGCGTCGCCCGGGACCTCGGATACGACGGCACGCGCACCCACGACGGCGACATCGCCGACGAGCTGGCCCCCTGGGTGGGCACCTGCCCTGCCGGGCACGTGCATTACCGGTACCGCCGACCCACCCGCGCGCTGGCCTGCGGGCTCTGCGCCCGCAGTTTCGACAGCGAGCATCTGATCGGGTGGACCCGGCGGGAGATCACCGCCGCCACTCGGCGGCAGGCGGCCGCGGCCGCCCCGACCGAGCGGCCCCGATAGCGGCAAGCCCGGCACCGGTCGTGCCGGCTTGCCGCTATCGGGGCCGCTCGGTCGGGGCGGCCGCGGCCGCCTGCCGCCGAGTGGCGGCGGTGATCTCCCGCCGGGTCCACCCGATCAGATGCTCGCTGTCGAAACTGCGGGCGCAGAGCC
>JAWOHA010000125.1:0-7832 GCA_046496385.1 Cryobacterium sp.
TGCCGGAGGCGTCTGACGCCGCGGCCCTCTCGCTCATGATCAATTCCACGGGCTCGGTGACCGTGCGTTTGAAGCCACTCCTGAGCGCGGAGGATCTCGACGCCGCCGCCAAGAAGACACCGGCGTATCGGGCTCCCGGCCAGTAGGCGGCGACCCGGCTGACGCTCCGCGACCCTGCGCACCCTGCCGGAGCTGACCCGCACCAGGAACACGGCCGACACCCCGAGTAAGCCGAACAGCTCGCCTGGTTGCCGGTGGTCGACTCCCTGGTCTTCGCCGACGAAGCCGAGGTGCGCCGGCGGGGTCACTCCGAGGCCCGCCTCGCCCGCGCCTGAGCAGTGGTGGGCTTACTGGCCACCGGAACTGCACAGTGCTCACTCGTGCAAGCCCGGCGGCAACGTGCACCGATCCATGCGCTGCGGCGCTACGTTTGGTGAGTATGAAACCAATCCAGCGAAGGATCGCGCCCCTCATCGCATGCGTTCTCGCGGCATCCGCTCTCACCTCGTGCTCGTCACCGAACGCCCTCGCGGTGTTCGACGAGCAGCAGTCCAAGGCCGACACCATGCCGGCAGGCGCGACGCCCAGCGTCGTCGAGGGAATCAACTCCGACACCACCCGACTGCTCTGGACTGACGCCGGTCTCAGCTATTACGCCGCCCTATCGGGAGCGGGCGACCCTTGCCTGGTGATTCTCGGCGAGCGGGAAGCGGTGAGCGGATGCTCGGGCAGCGTGCCCGTCATGGTGCAAGTCGACGGCAACACCGAAATGCTACTGGCCGACAACCTCCCCGACAGCTCGGCGGACTGGACCAAGGTGGCCGACCACCTCTGGGCGGCCAACTGAGCGCCTGCCGCCATGACAGTTCAGACTCAGTCAGGTACATAAGGCGGGCGCCGTCACCGGTGAGGTGAGGTGCGGTGCGGTGCGGTGCGCGAGTCACCTGTGGTCGTGTGGAACAACTGCAGCACGCCCTCGGTCGGGAGCCCCGCCTCGGCGAACACCTCGGCGGCGCAGGCCCGCCACGAAAAAGCGGTCGCGAGGCTCAGCAGATCGGCCTGGAGGAGAAAGATACCGTCAGGCCTGTGCGAACCAGGCACCCGGGTCGGTACGCCACCCACGCGATGGAGCCCGCGATACGGCTCGTCGACGGGGCCAAAGAGCCGTTCTCCGGAGTAGGGGCCGGCTTTCATATCGTGCGCCCGGTGTTGCTCTTCAATCCCCGCGAAGTAAAAAACGCTGGGGCGATGTCGACCACCTCGGGCACAAGTTCGGTGGAGGGCAGAAAGGCGGCGGGCTTCTCCTCCCGCCTGTCGGCGCGGAGGGCCAGCAGCATGTTAAGCGTGGCGAGCTCGTCGCTCGACATCCACGTGGGATCGAGTACGGCGCATTCAACAGGTGGAAGCAACACCTCGGTGGCCTCGGTGACAGTGGGATGAGAAGTCGCTGGACCGTGAATAAAACACGGTGGTGTCTGGTTGTGAGCAAAGTACGTCTGGCAGCAGTCGAAAATACCCGCTGCCGTCAGCCAGTCACAATCAACGGAAAGAAGCCAGTCCATGGATCTCAGTAATTTGGACCTCACCAATAGGCACGGAATCATCACGGGCGCGGGGCAGGGCATCGGTCGGGCACTCGCCCTTGAATTTGGTCGACGTGGTGGTCATCTGCTGCTCGTCGGTCGGCAGTTGGACACTCTCACAGAAACTGCGCAGCTCGTGGCCGCCGCAGGCGGAACCACTGAGGTTCTGGTTGAAGACCTAACGCAGCCTGGCGCTGTGGAGCGGATCGCGCACGCGGTCGCGTCGTGGAGCATCGTTGATCTGCTGGTCAATAACGCCGGCAATGTGCGCGCGGGCAGGCTCGAGCTGACAAGCGACGCGGATGTCCACTCGATGATCGATCTGAATCTCACTGCTCCGATTCTGTTGACCAAGACCCTGCTTCCCGCGCTTCGGCAGAGCGGGAAAGAACGCGGCAGCATCTTGGTGAACATCTCAAGCGGGATTGCGCTCGTCGGCGCACCGTTCTACTCGATCTATGCGGCAACGAAGTCTGGCCTCTCCCAGTTTGGCGAGTCGCTTCGTCGAGAGCTGATCGGAACGGGTGTGCATGTGGCAACCGTCTATCCCGGCGCGACCGACACGGCGATGATGACCTCACAGACCGCCGGTGCCGAGCTCGGCTGGGGACGTCGGCCGCTCGACGACGTCATCGCCGACCTCATCGCTGCGCTCGAGGCTGGCGAACATGAAATCAACACCGCACCGGAGGGTAGTCGCGAGATGCAGCAACTCAACATCACCGATCCGATGGCGGTGGATGCCGCCCTCGCGCCCGGCCTCGATGCCCTTGAACTTGCGGTCCGCGACCACCGCAGCATCTAGTAGACCAGCCCCTGCCGGGGGCTAAGTTGTTCCCACCGACTGCGCTCACAAGTCGGTGGGAACAGCAACTACAGCCCGTCGACAGTCACGTGCTGCCGGGTGGTGCGGCTCGTCGTCACCGCTTCGGCGAGGCGGAGGGGGCTGCGAGCTGAAGCGGTGCTCAGCGAAATGTCAGACGTGAGAGGATCGACCGGAGATGAACTGGGCGAGCCAGACGATCACGGCGATCACGGCAAGCACGATGCCCACCCAGAGGAGGAAGTTCAGAGACTGTACGAGCCCGCCGGTGATGAGCAGCGCGACGGCTACGACGGCGACGATGATGAGCAATACGTTCATTGTTCTTCTCCTTTTTGATAGGTAAGAATTTGGGCGAATGGATTGTTTTCGAGTGCTCGATTTGAACCTGCCACTCGTTTCGCGATCATGATGGGTGCGTTGCGGGCTGGGTCGTTAGTCCGTGTCGCGCCGGCCATCCTGCGTCTGGGGTCGACCAGAAGCGGTGCGGTCGCCCTCAACGTCGACCTTCTCTTTGCGGATGTCCGCGGCGATTCGTGCTTCCTCCGTCACGGTGTCCTTGTCGAGGCGCACCTGCTCGACGGGCACGGTTTCTTTCTCGACCACCGGTCGTTCCGCGCTCAGTGTGACCTCGACCTCGTCCTCGGCCAGGTCATGCCCAGACATCGCGTCCTGCCGGTTCGCGTCTGTGATGGGCTCGCGCTCGACGCGCACCTCTTCATGGGAGACCGGTACGGTGACGTTCTGCTGCTCGGTCACCACGTATTTGTGCAGGCGCACCCGCCCTGTCTGCACGCTCTCCTTGCCCACCCGCAACTGCTCCTCGGAGCGAGTCATCGCGTCGTCGGTCTGCTTCCCGGTTCGGGTGCCGGTCTGGTCCGCGGCATCCGCGGCATCTGCGGCGTAGTCGAGGCCGTAGTGATGGTACAGCTCACGCTCCTCCACGTCGGTCAACGCCCGGTCGGCCTCGACATCGATGCGTGGCGCGTCTTTCACGAACTTCTTGTCGTAGGGAACGCGCAGGTCGTTGCCTGTCCAGTCGGCCTGATTCAGCGGTATGAAGGACTCGGACACGCCGAACAGGCCGGTGCGCACGCTCACCCACCGAGGGCTGCCGTCGACCTGGTCGATATAAACCTGACCGATGGTGCCGATCTTGCCATCGTCAGGGTCGCGAACATCCGCTCCTATGAGGTTGTTCAGGCTCTTGGAATCAATCATCATGTGCACCTTTCTTTTGTCGTGCGTGGGTAGTTGCTGAAGTAAGGTCCCATTACGTTTCGGACCGACCCTGACGGTAATCAGGTCGGCGGTGACGGCCAAGGGGCTCGATTCTCTGCATCGATTGAGGCATAATCGGCGTCAGCGGCCACCCCGTGCTTCAGTCGTCATCGCGGTGGCTCCCGCGTCAAGCGGCGCGAGCTGGATCTGATCCTCGGCCGCGACGCCGGCCCGAAACAGGACCAATGAGCTGGCCGAAATGCCCGCGGCGGGTCAGCGTGGCGAGTCGATGTTCGCGTGGTTACTGGCTGCGAGGTGATCCGATTCAGGTGGGCGAGCCGCTGAGCGATTTTGTGCGCGCTGCGGGAGCGATACCGCTCTCCGCGGGGAAACCCCGCTGCAGCACCAAGCTCGACCGCGACAAGGACGGCATCGGCTGCGATACCTGATGAATCGGTGTTTTTGAGCAGGCTGCAATTCGTCAGCAGCAGGGTGTCACCGGCCGGCCGCGCATCCGCTGCCACAGTCTGAAGGAACTCGACACTGCTAGGTTTACGGCATGGTCGAAAACTCAGTCCGCGACGAAATCGCGGCCTTCGTCGCCGAGCGTGAGTGGGCGCAGTTCCACAGCCCCGAGAACTTGGCGAAGAGCATCGCCATCGAAGCCGGCGAACTACTCGAGTGCTATCAGTGGAACGCGGATGCCGACACCGATCGGGTGCGCGATGAACTTGCCGACGTGCTCACCTACTGCATTCTGCTTGCGGACCGCCTCGGGGTGGATCCGAACCAGATCGTTCTCGACAAGCTAGCCAAAACGCGCGAGAAGTATCCGGTCGACAAGGCCCGGGGGCGCAGCGCCAAATATGACGTCCTTTGAAATCGAGCGGCTCGACTTCACGAAAGAGGCGGTCCGGGCATGGGCGCCGCGTGACCACCGCAACACGAACTGGCCGGTCGTCTATGTTCTCGACGATGCCTGGGTCGGCAGTAGGCCCGCAAACAGGGGAGCGCTCAACGACGTCTACGTGGGAGAGTCGCGCAACGCGGCTGGGCGCATGCGCCAGCATTTCGAGTCGTCCGAGAAGGCGCATCTGAGCACAGTCCGAGTCATAGTTGACGCCACGTTCAACAAATCGGTGTGCCTCGACTTGGAGTCCTACCTGATCCGGATGCTCGCCGGTGACGGCTTCTATCGCGTACTGAACCGCAACGACGGGATCACCGAGTCGGACTACTACGACCGCAATCGCTATCGTGAGACCTTCCGCGAGGTATTCGACCAGCTCAGGCGTGACGGGGTCTTCACCCGGAGCATTCCCGAGATCGAGAACAGCGACCTCTTCAAGCTGTCACCGTTTAAGGCGTTGTCGCCGGACCAGGCCGTTGCCGTCGACGGCATTCTCGAGGGGCTCTTTGAAGATCTGAACACCGGCGCCGACAGCACGATTGTCGTGCAGGGTGACCCGGGCACGGGCAAGACCGTGGTCGCCATCTACCTGCTCAAGCTGCTCGTCGACATCGCGGCCTCGGCACCCGGGGAGGACGTGGACAGCGACTCCCGGTTCTCCGAGTTCTTCGTGCCGGGTTACCGGGAACTGCTCATCGATATCCGGATCGGCCTGGTGGTGCCGCAGCAGTCCCTGCGCGAGTCGATCAAGAAGGTGTTCCGCAAGACTCCGGGGTTGCGGCCGGATATGGTCATGACCGCGTTCGACGTGGGCTTTTCAGATCAGCATTTCGACCTGCTCATCGTCGACGAATCCCACCGCTTGAACCAGCGCGCCAACCAGCCCTCGGGCGTTCAGAACAAGAATTTCCGCCTCATCACCCAGAAGCTCTTCGGGAGCGACGACAAGACGAAGACCCAACTCGACTGGATCACCGCGAAGAGTAAGCACCAGATCTTTCTGTTAGATGCGGCGCAAAGCGTTCGCCCGGCCGATGTGCCATCAGAACTGCTGAACAGCCTCGTGCTCGAAGCCCAGCTCACGAGACGTCACTATCCGCTGATGTCGCAAATGCGAGTGCAGGCGGGGTCGGACTATGTCGCCTATGTCAGGCGAATCCTCGGCACGACGACCGCGATCAACAGGTCGCAATCGTCGGCTCCCGAGCTTTTCCAGGGCTACGACTTTCGGATGTTCGACAGCCTCGTGGAGATGCGCGCGGAAATCCGTCGCAAGGATGCCGAGGTCGGGCTATCGCGTCTCCTCGCCGGGTTCGCTTGGGCCTGGAAGACCAAGACCGACAAGACCGCCTACGACATCGAGCTCGACGGCTGTCAGTTGCGGTGGAACAGCACGCAGACAGACTGGATCGCGTCGCCGAAGTCCGTGGACGAAGTCGGCTCGATCCACACGGTGCAGGGGTACGACCTCAATTACGCCGGCGTGATCATCGGTCCGGACCTTCGCTATGACGCGCCGGAGCACAAACTGGTCATCGATCGGGGCGCGTACTTCGATAAGAAAGGCAAGGAGAACAACGACGTTCTCGGCAAGAAATACACCGACGATGACCTCCTGCGGTTCATCACCAATATCTACGCGGTTCTGCTCACCCGTGGCATCCGAGGGACCTACGTGTACGTGTGCGACCCGGCCCTTCGTGCTTACCTGCGGGGATTCATACCGGCTGCTGTGTAGTTGGTTCGCACCTCGCGGCCGCCATTCGACGAATGGAATAGTCGTTGGAATCAAACGGACCGGCAGCAATCCCGTGGTTCGTGGCTAATGGGACCGGAGACGCAACTGAATCTCTCTGATTCCCCGTTCTGGGGTCTTCGCCCGGTCTTCGACCAATCTCTGCCTGCAGTACGTTTCGACTAGGCATATTTGCACTCGGGACTGGGCGCGGCGAAGTGGGGGATCAGATGGCTGACTTTGATGAGCAACAACAGGAGCCATCGAAGGGTCAAGACGGCGACGCAACACCAGTCTTCACTTTCGCCTGCCAGATGGGCGGCAAGAACGCCACAGTCTTCGTGTTCCGGGATCGAATCGAGTGGGTCCGACCCCAGGGTGAATCGGATGACAAGCTCAATGCCGGCTTATGGACGCGAGGAATGTCGCTCATCGCGACAGGCTTCACGAACGGCACGAACGGCAAGAGCGGCAAGAGCGACGAGAACGGCACAGGCACGATCTCCGTCGAGAGCATGTCGAGCGTCACGACGTCGCGAGATGGGTTCTCGAAGACGAAAGTTTCGGTGATCACCCCTGGCGATACTGTTTGCTTTCGCGTGTCCCGCGCCGAGGCCGCCCAGATCAAGAGCGTGCTCACAAAACTGATGCTCGGGGCGTACCAACCGGCTCTGATTCGAATCGGGCGAGTACTCGCCTCGAAGATGACCTGGTTCAAGCCGACTCTCAGTACCTGGATCGTGGGCGGTCTCGTCATGTTCATCGCCGTGCTGTTCGCAATCGTCGGTGGATTCCCGGCATTGCTCATCGTTCTTGGCGCGGCGGGTTTTCTGACGGCTGCGTACGCGGCGATCACCGGTCGCCGCTCATGGGCGTCGATTCCAACCCGCAAGACCGCTGCAATTGTGCTGACCACCAGCTTCTTCGTGGGTGTGATCTCCGGTGGGGTCGCTAGCGAGGCTCCAGGCGCACGTGAGACGGCTGTTGCGGAGCAGACCGCCTCTAGCGCGACCCCGAGTGCAACCCCGACACCGAGTGCAACCCCGACCCCGACCCCAACGCCAACCCCAGCACCTGAATTCTCCGAAGAAGCCCCGGTTGACCCGGTGAGAGTTTCCGCGCCGGCTGAGGGCACGTCGGTCGTGGCCGATGGCACCGGCTTCGCCGACACGACGGCACTTGCGCTCCTGGCAACGATCCCCGTCAAGGGCAGAGCCGCGAAGACCGGCTACGAGCGCACCGGCATGTTCGGCTCCGCCTGGATCGACGTCGACCGCAACGGATGCGACACGCGTAACGACATCCTCGCTCGGGACTTGACCACGATCACCCTGTCGGGCACCTGCCGGGTGATGACCGGCAACCTCGTCTCGCCGTTCACCGCCGCATCGATCGCCTTCGTTCGAGGCCAGGACACGTCGGCGTTCGTGCAGATCGACCACGTGGTAGCACTCTCGAACGCGTGGCAGACGGGCGCTCAGCAGCTCACCCAGGCTCAGCGCATTTCACTGGCAAACGACCCCATCAACCTCCTCGCCGTCGATGGTCGCTCCAACGCGC
>JAWOHA010000155.1:0-11432 GCA_046496385.1 Cryobacterium sp.
TCTCGATCCTCGCAAGCTCGGCCTCGACCAACGGCCCTTTCGGCCCGCCGGCCCCGGCCCGCAGACACCGCCGGTCGCGATCCGCAGAGCCCGCCGGTCGAGGCCCGAGGAACGAGGGATCGAGACCCCGCAAGACACTCCTCAAACTCGGGGCAGATCCGAAGACCGGCCCACCGGGTCTCGATCCTCGCAAGCTCGGCCTCGACCAACGGCCCTTCCGGCCCGCCGGCCCGGCACGAGGGAGCGAAACCTCGTGAGCCACTCCGCGAACTCATGGTCGCCCGGGCGCTTTACCGGGTACGGCCGAGCAGATAAGCGTTGAAAGCGGCCGTGCGGGCCAGATCGGCGGGAAACGGCTCCCCGTCCAGCTCGGTTACGGCGACGGCCAGGCGAATGCTGGAGACCAGCCAGGCGGCATCCGCTGCCCGCAATTCGCTCACCGGCACATCGCGATACGCGACACGTTCCCCGTCGGCCTGGAGATGTTCGAACACGCTCTGCTGTGTGGTTCCGTGCAGGATGGCCCCGCTCGGAGCCGGGGTCACGTATTCCCCGTGCGAGAACATGATCACACTCGACGTGGGGCCTTCCAACACGTAGCCGTCCGTGGTCACGAAGATGGTGTCGTCGGCGCCGCGCCGGTGTGCCTCACGCAGCGCGGCCATGTTGATGGCGTAGCTGAGCGTCTTGGCGCCCATCAGCAGCCAGGGGGCACGCTCGGCGACTCCCTGCGGGTACCCGCGGTCCAGGGTGACCACGCGCACGCCGTTTTCCCGCACCGCCCGAAAGTCCGCCGCCGGGTTCGCGTGCAACCAGGCCGTGGGTGCCGGGCCGTGCTCGACTCCGCGACTGAGCACGAATTTGAGGGCGGCTTCACCGGTCTGAGGCATACGTGAAACGGCGTAGTCGATTGCCTGACGCCACTGCGCGGCGTTGGGTGCGGGCAGGTCGCAGATGGCCGCCGAGGTGCGCAGCCGGCTGATGTGCGGTTCCACCTCCTGAGGGTGGCCGTTGACCACGCTCAGTGTTTCAAAGACTCCGTCGCCGCGCTGGGTGCTCAGCTCTCCCACCCGCAGCGCCGGAGCGCCAGAATCCATCTCGTGGAAGGTGTCGAGAAAATCCGTGCGGTCCGAATCGGCCGGCACGGGATCGATCAGCAGGGTGAAAGGCAGCGTCATGATGCCGAGCCTACCGGCCGGCCCGTGGCCGACCGGTAGACGCGGAGGCACCTGGGCCCGGTCAGCTCTGGAAGGCCACGATCGGGTCGGTGGTGGGCTGGTCGGAACCGCCATCGGGCTCCACGGTCACGCCGACCGCGTCGCCGGCACGCATGGTGCCGTCCAGCACCCGCCAGGCGGTTCCCTCACCGGACGAATCGAACGTTCCCGCCGGCAACGGGCCGGCTGCGTTGATGTACCAGAGTTGGTAGTCCTGGTTCGCCGGCAGCTCGGGAAGATCCTCGAGCAGCACGGCCGACAACCCGAGGGAATTCGACCAGACCAGAGTGGCGGCCTGCCCGTCCCTCGTTGTCGTCGCCGCACGGTCGGAGTCCGACGCCGCGTTGATCCGAGCGAGGCTGGACGCCTGCTCGCCGGCGAACTCACCGGCGTCGTTGAACGTCTGGCCGATGACCGTGCCGCCCACGAAGAGGGCCACGGCCGCGGCCGAGGCCACGAGCAACCGCACGGGGCGCTGGAACCAACGGGTCTGCGCGCGTTCCGCCGCGCTCCCCGCCGTGACGGGCGAGCCGGAAGGTGCCGGCGGCGCCGTCGGCACAGCGGACGGTTCACCGTGAGTGACCGGCGGCGCCACCGGCCGGGGCAACGGCGCCAGCTGCGGTGTGGCTGCGAGCTGGGACATGATGCTGGCCTTCAAGCCGGCGGAGGGCTGCACGGGGGTCGTGGCGAGACCGAGCGCGACCGCTGCATGCGACAACCCTTCCGCCTCGATTCTGGCCTGTTCGGACTCGGTGAGGAGGTGGGCGAACCGCTCCCCGTCGTGGGCGGACAGCGCGTTCAGCGCGTAAGCGCCGACCAGGTCTTCAAGGTTGTCCTGGCTCGAAGTGCCGGCGGAGCGGTCGTTGTTCGGCGTGCCGGAAGCGCGGTCGGTCATGATGCCACGCCCAATTCGTCGCGCAGCCGGATGAGTCCGTCACGCAGGCGTGTTTTCACGGTTCCGAGCGGGATGCTGAGCATGTCAGCGACCTCGCTGTGACTGTAGCCGCCGTAGTACGCGAGGCTCACGGCCTGGCGTTGCAACTGCGTCAATCTGGACATTGCTCTTTCCACTCTCTCATGTTCGATTCGCACTTCCACGGTTTCGGCTACCTGGTCGTACGCCACCGCCAGGTCGCGGATGCCGATCTTGGTGTCCCGGTCGCGGCCGGCCTGAGAGGATCGAATACGGTCGACCGCGCGCCGGTGTGACATGGTCATTATCCAGGTGGATGCCCCGCCGCGCGTCGGTTCGAAGCGTGACGCCGTCTGCCAGATCTCCAAGAAAATCTCCTGGGTCACCTCTTCCGACTGCGCGTGATCAACCAGAACACGTTTCACCAGACCGAGCACCCGCGGGACGATCTGGTCATACAGTTCCCCGAATGCCTGTTGATCACCGTCGGCGACACGAATGAGCAGCTCTTCCTGGGTAGGAGGAGCCGCCGGCTCGTGGTCAAGAGTGGGTTCAGCAGTCATGAGTTCAAGCATGTCAGGTCTCTTCCCGTTCCTTGAATAGGGGTTCGGTACCGAGTCTGCGAAGGTTTGGTCTGGTCGGGGCCGAATATGGGCATCGCCGACGCGCCGCGCGCGATAAAGGCCGGGCCGCAGAACGCCTCTCGGCGCGAGGCCGTTCAAAACGGCGAATATTGGAGCCCGGGGTTACTGCGGCCCGACCATGATCGAGTGTAGTTGACCACGGCGGGTGTTCGCCGGGTGTTCGCCCTCGGCGCACGCTCGCCGAGCTGCCGGCTACTCGAGGGAGCCGGCGCGCCAGAGCCGCGCGCAGGACACGAACTCCTGCGCCGTCGTGGAAAACCGCAGTGCACGCGTGGTCAGCTCGGTGGACCGGGCCGGTTCGGTGACGTCCAGGTCATCGGCCACGCTCGTGCAGCCCGCGGCCGCCTACTGCCGGGTCACGGCCGCGGGCTGCGGCGAAGTCACCCGTGAACACGCCGCGCAGAATCTCATCAGCCAGCGCGATGATCTCCCGCGGACCGGTGGGCACCGCGGCCCCGGCCACGACCGGGTCGATGGTGTGGGCCACATCGATACCGCGCTGAAAGAGAAAGGCGGTGCCTTCCGGGTCCTGCCGAATGAGCAGCCGGATCAGGTAGATGCGCCAGAGGGCGCCGGGCAGACTGCGGGGAGTGGCCCGGGACCACAGTTCGGCCACCGCGTCGATTCCGTTCTCATCCGTGTAGGCGACGAGGCGCTCGACGGTGTCCGGGTTCGGGTCATCACGCACCCGGGCGAGCAGAGCCTGCGCGGTCTCATGGGCGATGCGGCTGATATGCGCCGGATCCTCCCCGCCCTTGAAGGCTTCAAACCGGCTGCCGGAGAACTGCGTCGGCTTGTGAAAATCGTCGGCCATGGCATTGCTCCTGTTCGGTGAATTGCGTGCTCTGGGGCGGTCTGGTGGATGTCTAAGAGAAGACGAAAGCGTGGCTTTTCGGCCGCCCAACAGCGTACCGAAAAAGTGTCGGACAAATCCAAGGTAGGTTGGTCTCTGCGGGTCCACGATAACTTGGTCTCTGCGGGCCTCTAGCTCAGTTGGTAGAGCAAAGGACTTTTAATCCTTGGGTCGTCGGTTCGAGCCCGACGGGGCCCACCCTGTTCGTGCTGCGGCGCGCACGTTGCACGTTGCATCAGTCTCTCCGCACCGCCGGCGCTGCCGCTGCGGCGTTCAGAGTGCGTAGCGATGCCGTACGTGGCGGCGGTCGGCGCGGGCCTGCCAGAACTCCGCTTCCTGGGGTATCAGCGCGTACACCTGCCACATCGGATTCTCCGAACCGTCGGCGCCCGGACGGTCGTTCCAGTCAGCCGCGGAATCAGCGGCCGGCAGCATGCTGACCGGCCCGACGAAACGCACCTGGCGGCCGAATGCGTGCCAGTAGAAGTTCATGGCCGCGACCGGGTTGCCGGAGAGCTCCTCGCCCTTGCGGGAACCGCGGGCAGAGGCGAAAAGCAGGGCGGGGCCGGAGATGTCTTTCAGAATCAGCATGCGTGAGGACACGCCCCCGGCCGGCGTCGACGTGGCCAGGCTGAACGCGTGGGGCTGGGGAAGATCGGCGGCGAGCGCCTGTCCGAGCCAATCCCGAAACAGTTCGATGGGGTCTGCCGAGGCGGTCAGCGGGTTGAACTCGGGCAGGTTGTCGGGAAAATCGGGCAGGGCACGGAGGGTCTTGCGCAGCGAATCGGTCACAGTTGAGTTTACCGCCCGGGCGGTCTTTCCACGGCCCTGCCGGCGCGCTGGGCTGCCAGCTGGCTGAGAGTCGCCGCCACCCTATTCACTGCCGGGACAGATACCGATAACCTCACCTTTAATGCTGATGAAAGACGGGAAACAGTCAGAAAGAGGTCGCAGTGAGACGTGAGAATGAAGAGGTGGAACGCGACTCCGGTGTCGTCGACAAGTACCGCAGCCACGCCAACGGAAATGGTTGGGTATCCAAGCGCGCCACCGTGCATCCGTCGGCGTTCGTGTCGGAGAACTCCTACGTCGAATCCGGCGTGGTGGTGGGTACGGAATCATGGATCGGTGCGGGAAGTTGGATCGATCGTGACGCGGTTCTGGGAGAGCGCGTTTTCATCGGCCAGAACGTGCATGTGGGACAGGGCTCTCAGCTGGGAGACGGAGCCTGGGTGGGCAGTCATTCCCGAATCGGCGTGGAGGTTCGGTTGGCCGCGGGCGTACGACTTGACCAAGACAGCGTGATCACCGAGCAAACCGTGCTCGGCCCTCCGCCGCAGGTGCGGCTGCGCCCGCTGGTCGCCCCGGTTCCCGAGGCCGTTGCCCACCAGACGCAAGCCGACGGCCAACCCAAACGTGCCCGAAACCGCTACACGCGGGCAGCGTAGGCCCCACGGGGCAGTTGCGCCGCACCAGGCGCTAGAACAGCGCCCGGACCGCGTGGGCGAGGGTGAAGATGGTCAGGCCGGCCAGCGCGCCTACAACGGTGCCGTTGATGCGGATGAACTGCAGGTCACGCCCCACCTGCAGCTCAATTTTCGCGGCCGTTTCCGCCGCATCCCAGCGTTCGACGGTTTCGGTGATCACGCCGGCGATCTCGTGGCGGTAGTTCTGCACGAGGTGGCCGGCGAAATCGCTCAGCCACAGGTCGATGCGGGCGCCGAGCACCGGGTCGTCGCTCAGCCGGGCGCCGAAGTCAACGACGGTCGCCTGAATGCCGACGCGCAGCGGGCTGTGCGGGTCGGCGAGGGCCGTCGCGAGGGAGGCCTTCACGGAGTCCCAGGTCTCGCCGGCGAATTCGCGCAGCCGGGCGCTGTCGAGCAGGTCGGCCTTGACGTTTTCGACCCGTTCGATCATGACCTGCTCGTGCTGCAGGTCGTGCATCAGCTCGTCGAGATAGCGGTCGATGGCGACCCGCACCGGATGATCCGGTTCGGCCCGGGCCGTGGCCACGAACCCGAGCACCTCGCGGTAGGCGCGGTCGTCGACGAGTTTGTCGACGAAGCCGGGCATCCACTGCGGCAGCCGGCGGGACACGGCGCGGCCGAAGGCTTCGGGGTGCTCCCGCAACCAGTCGTCGGCCCGGTCCAGCAACAGATCCACGGCCGCGTGCTGTTGGCCGGAGTCGACCACGCGCTGGCCGACCCGGCCCAGGCTCGGCGCCCACTGCGGGCGCACCAGGTGTTCCCGGGCGAGGGACTCGATCAGGTTCTGCACCGTCTCATCGCCGAGCAGGGTGAGCACACCCTGCCCGGCAACGGCCAGCTCGTCGGTGAGTCGGCGCGCGTTCGCGGGTTCGCCCAGCCAGGCCCCGAGGCGGCGGGAGATTCCGATGGAAGCCAGTTTTCCGTGCACCACGTCGTCGGACAGAAAGTTCGTCTCGACGAAGTCGCCCAGGCTGGCGCCGATTTCATTCTTGCGGCTGGCGATGATGTTGGTGTGCGGAATGCGCAGGCCCAGCGGATACCGAAACAGTGCCGTCACGGCGAACCAGTCGGCGATAGCACCGACCATGCCGCCCTCGGCGGCGGCCCGCACATACTGCAGCCACGGGTAGCGGTCCTGCAGGGCGAAGGAGAGGGCGAAGATCAGGGCCATGAGCAGCAGCAGTCCACCGGCGAGGCGTTTCATGCCGATGAGGCCGCGGCGGCGGGCCTCGTCACCGGCGCTGAGCGGGGTCACCGGCAGGGTCGGCGCGGGGGATGCCGCGCTAGGCATCGAAGCCGTCCGGATGGATGCCCCAGCGCACGGTGACGGACTCCCCCGGCTCCAGCCAACGCAGCCCCGTCCCGGAGTTGAAGGCGTCGGCCGGGGCCGTCATGGGCTCGATCGCCACGGCCTGGCCGGCGACGGGCTCGGCACTCCCGGTGCGCACCGGAAAAACCCGCGGGGTGAAAACCTGCACGTACCGCATGCTCTCGTCACCCCACAGGGTGATGCTGCGGCCGTCGGGCGCAGTGAGGGAATGTTCTCCTCGCCCGTCACTGATCGACACGTCACCGAACCCGTCGTCCAGGTCGAGGGTGTGCACGGGCACACCGTTCTGCAGGTCGAACCGGGTGCCCCGCACGCTGGACTCCCCCACCGGGTTCAGGCGCTCGTCAACGTCGATGTGACTGCCCGCGGCCACGCGCAGCACCAGGTCGCCGGTGGGTACGTCGCCGATCTTCAGGTACGGGTGCGCGCCGATCGCCACCGGGGCGTCGGTCGTGCCGGCGTTGTGCACGGTGTGGGTCACGGTGAGCCCTTCGTCATCGAGCGCGTAGCGCACCGCGGTGTCGAGCAGAAAAGGGTAGCCGCTCTGCGGTACGACGGTTGCGCCCAGGGTGAGGGAGCTGCCGGTGAAGTCGACCTCGCGGTAGGGCATGAACCGCAGCAGGCCATGGATGGCGTTGTGCCGGGCCGGTTCCGTGAGTGCGAGTTGACGGGTGGTCCCCCGCTGCGTCCATTCCCCGTTCCGAATGCGATTGGGCCAGGGCACCAGCACGATGCCCGCCGCCATGGGCGGTTGCGACTCTTCGGCAAAGGTCTCCACCAGATCTATGCCGTTGAGCGAATACGAGCGCAGCCCGGCGGCGACCTCGGTGATGATGGCCCGCGCCGTTCCGTTCGGGGTCGACGCGGTCAGTTCGTACTGCATTCCGGTGGCTGCTCGCATGGCTTCAGCCTAGAGCGCGGCGGGCTGCAGAACGCTGAGGCCGGTGTCGCGCAGGGCGAGCACCGGGGCCGGAGCCGCTCCGGCATCGGTGATGAGGGTGTCGAAAGCCAGGAGCGGGCCGACCCGGCCCAGGTGCACCTGACCCAGCTTGGCCCCGTCGGCCACCACGACCGCACGCTGGGCGGCCGCGAGCATGAGCGTCTTCACCCCGGCCTCGGGCAGGTTGATGTTGGTCACGCCGTGCTCGACATGCACGCCGTTGCACCCGATGAAGGCGAGGTCGGCGTGCACCTGGCTGAGCACCGTCGACGCGAGCGGCTGCACGAGGGAGTGCTGCAGCGGGCGCAGCGATCCCCCGGTCACGATGACCGTGAAGCGCGGAATCGCCGACTCCAGCTCGAGGGCGATCTGCAGCCCGTTGGTGATCACCACGACATCGTGCAGCTCGCTGCGGGCCAGCAGCGCTCGGGCGATGGCAAGC
Organism: Cryobacterium sp.; assembly: GCA_046496385.1. GTDB lineage: Bacteria > Actinomycetota > Actinomycetes > Actinomycetales > Microbacteriaceae > Cryobacterium. The sequence goes on from JAWOHA010000155.1 coordinate 7,827, forward strand.
GTCGTGGTGCCCACATCGAGGATCACGCTCTGACTGCTCTCGACGAGGCCGGCGGCGAGCGTGCCGATCTGCTGCTTGGGCACCACGGACGCCGCGAGCGACTCTTCGAACGAGAACTCCCGTTCCCGTGGCTCCGGCACGCTCGCTCGAGCCGTGCCCGGCGCCGATCCGAGGGCCCCGGTCGGCACGGCGCCGCCGTGCACCCGGCGCAGCAGCCCCGCCTCGGCGAGCGCGTCCACATCGGCGCGCACGGTGACGCTCGAGACGTGCAGGGCGTCGCGGAGTTCGCTGACCCGGGCGAAACCGCGCTCCTCGACGAGCCGGCGGATCTGCTCGCGACGCAGGGCGGCCGGAAGCGGGTGGGGCGGGAGATCGGAATCGGGCATCTCCCCAGCGTCACCTACTTTGCTTTACTATGCAACTACAAAGTACTGGTTTGTTATACGCAAAAGAGCTACTGTGGGATCGCCATGACCAACACACAGCTTCACACCCCCGCCGCCAGCTCGACGGCCGCCGCCCCGGCCGCCCCGTTCCGCGCCGACCGAACGATCGCGCGGCAGCAGCACCGGCTGGCCGACGGGCGGGACCTGTTCTACTTCGACGATCCGGGCAGCGCACTGCCCCCCGGCCGCTCCCCCGACCTGCGCGAGCTGCCGGCCCGGCCCGCCACCGCGAGCATGCGCCAGGACCCCCTCAGCGGCGACTGGGTCTCAATCGCCGAGGCGCGCCAGAACCGGGTCTTTCTGCCCCCGGCGCACCTCGACCCGCTCGCGCCGGCCACCGCCGAGAACCCCTCCGAGATTCCCAGCCGGTATGACGTGGCCGTCTTCGAGAACAAGACGCCCTCCTTCGGCCCGTTGCTCGAGCATGCTGACGCGCCGGCCGGGCTCGCCGATCTCGACGAGATCGGACTGGAACGCAGCCGGCGCAGCGTGGGCCGCTGCGAGGTGGTCTGTTTCAGCTCTGATTCAGAGGGATCTTTCGCCACCCTGGGCACGGTGCGGGCGCGCACCGTGATCGAGGCGTGGGCCGAACGCACCCATGCCCTCTCCCTGCTGCCCGGTGTGGAGCAGGTGTTCCCGTTCGAGAACCGAGGCGAGGCCATCGGCGTGACCCTGCAGCATCCGCACGGCCAGATCTACGCCTACCCCTATGTCACCCCGCGCACCCGCGCCCTCACGGCCGCCGTCGACGCCTACGGCCCCACCCTGTTCGCCGATATTCTGCAGCGCGAGCTGGCCGGCCCGCGCGTGGTGCTGCGGGGTGAGCACTGGACCGCGTTCGTGCCCTTCGCTGCCCGGTGGCCCCTCGAGGTGCATGTTCTGCCCAATCGCCAGCTGCCCGACCTCGCTGCGACCACCCTCGCCGAACGTGACGAACTGGCCGTGCTGTACCGCCGCCTGCTGCGCGGCATCGACGCGCTCTACCCCGACCCGGTGCCCTATATCGCCGCCTGGCACCAGGCCCCGGTGCACAGCCACCGTGATGAGATACGGCTGATGTTGCAGGTCACCAGCCCCCAGCGCTCCGCCGACAAACTCAAGTTTCTGGCCGGTTCCGAGGCGGCCATGGGCGCCTGGATCGGTGACGTCTCGCCGGAGCAGGCGGCCGGGGCCATTCGCGACGCGATCGCCGGCGCCGCCGCACACGACCCCGAAAACCCGGCCGAGCCCACGGTCGGAACACCCGCCGGAGTACCCGCATGAGCCCCACCTCCGCCGCCCTGCTCGCTGCGGCGCGCGACGGCTTCACCAGCCGCTTCAACCGTGCGCCGGCCGGGATCTGGTCGGCGCCGGGCCGGGTCAACCTGATCGGGGAACACACCGACTACAACGCCGGTTTCGTGCTGCCGTTGGCCATCGACCGGCGCACCCTTGTGGCGCTGGCCCCGCGCACCGACCGCATGCTGCGTGTGGCGAGCGCGGTCGGCGGCCCTGCCGTGGAGCTGTCCCTCGACGAGCTGATTCCCGAGAACCTGCACGGCTGGTCCGCCTACCCCCTCGGCGTGGTCTGGGCATTGGGCCAGCACGGCGCGGAACTGGGACAGATGACCGGCTTCGAGGCATACATCGACTCCGATGTGCCGATCGGTGCCGGGCTGAGCTCTTCTGCGGCCCTGGAATGCGCTGTGGCCCTGGCGCTGAACGATCTCTGGAGACTGGGGCTCGACCGGGCGGCTCTCGCCCGGGTTGGCCAGCTGGCCGAGAACCGGGTGGTGGGGGCGCCCACCGGAATCATGGACCAGTGGGCGTCGCTGCTCGGCGAGGCCGACGCGGCCGTGTTCCTGGACTGCCGCAGCCTCGAGTCCGACACGGTGCCGCTGGGTCTTGCCGACGCCGGCCTCGACCTGCTCATCATCGACACCCAGCAGAGCCACGCACACGCCACCGGCGGCTACGCCGACCGGCGGGCCTCCTGCGAGGCGGGCGCCGCGCAGCTCGGTGTCAGCACCCTGCGCGAACTGGGGCCGGGCGATCTGCCGCGGGCCGCCGAACTGCTCGACGACGAGACGCTGCGGCGGGTGCGACACATCATCACCGAGAACCAGCGCGTGGTCGACACCGTGCGCGCCCTGCGCCTGTTCGGACCGGCGAGCATCGGCCCACTGCTCGATGCCTCACACGAATCGATGCGTGACGACTTCGAGATCTCCACGCCTGCTCTTGACCTGGCCGTGAAGGCCGCGCGCGGGGCCGGGGCGATCGGGGCGCGCATGACCGGCGGCGGCTTCGGGGGTTCGGCCATCGCGCTCACGCCGCGCCCGCTGGCGCCGGCCGTGCATGCGGCCGTCGAAGCAGCCTTCGCCCTCGCCGGGCTGCCGGCACCGCAGGTGTTCGTGGTGCAGGCGGCCGACGGGGCCGTGGCCGAGACAGAGCCGGGCGCCGCCCCGCCCGGAAGGTGAGACCGAACCCGGCGGCGTCCTCCCCGCACGCGGCCGCTAGGCTGACGCCATGACCGTCGACAGCGCTGCCCGCATCATCACCCTTCCCGGCTTTCCCACCCCGAGCGTGGCCGAGTCGGCCTTCGTGGCGCCGGGCGCGGTGCTCGTGGGCCGGGTCGCCCTGCGCGGTCACGCCAGCGTCTGGTACAACACGGTGCTGCGCGCCGAGAACGCGGCGATCACCATCGGGGCACGCTCCAACCTGCAGGACAACGTCTCCTGCCACGTGGACCACGGCTTTCCGCTGACCCTGGGTGAAGGCGTCTCGGTGGGCCATGGTGCCGTGCTGCACGGCTGCACGATCGAAGACAACGTGTTGGTCGGCATGGCCGCGACGGTGATGAACGGCGCCGTCATCGGCGCCGGCTCGCTTGTGGCGGCCGGCGCCGTGGTGCTCGAAGGAATGATCGTGCCGCCGGGTTCGCTCGTGGCGGGCGTGCCGGCCAAGGTGCGACGCGAGCTCACCGACGACGAGATCGCCGGCATCCGGCACAACGCCGAGAACTACCTCGAGCACACCGCACTGCACCGCCAAGCCCTGGCCTGATCCGGCCCCGCCGGTCGAGGCGTAAGGCACGAGGCACGAGGCACGAGGCACGAGGTTTGCGCGGTCTCGATCCTCGCAAGCTCGGCCTCGACCAGCGAGATGGCGCACCTCAAAA
>JAWOHA010000161.1:0-17694 GCA_046496385.1 Cryobacterium sp.
GGTGAGGACCTCCGGTATCGATTGGGTGACCATACTCAATCCGATGCAACGGAGGCCCTCATCTCGTACGGTACTCATACCCATCGACCGTTATCACAACATCAGTGAGAACAGTCGCGCACGGTGAAAATCACCTTCAGTGGGGGAGTGTCCTCCGTGGACCGCACGTTCGGCAAGAACGGCCTGGGCCCGGACGGCTACTCCCGACGACCGAGCGCGCGCTCGGCAACGGGCTCTACAAGGAGTCCGACTCGAGCATCATCGCGGGGCCCGGGCTGTATGGGCCCCGGGCTGTATGGGCCCCGGGCTGTATGGGCCCCGGGCTGTATGGAGTCCGGGCGCCGCATTTTTTCTGGGGGCTATCGCGCAGGGAGCCGACGAGATCGACAGGGTCGTCGACTGTCGCCGGAGTCGTTGTCGGGGGAGCCCTATTCAGCACATTCTGCACGAGACACAAGTACTACTTGACATAATGTGCATTATCGGTCACATCGACGGGTCCTGCTGAAGGGGTGCCGGGTCAGCCTCAGACACCGTCCACAGCCGACATCCGCCCGCTGCGTACGGCGGCCGCGAACGTGTCATAGTCCTGTTCGTTCTGTACCGCGTACCGCTGAGAAAAATCCACGATGGACCGGTCGAACTTGTCGCCGGTACCCAGATAGGCCGCCATGGCCACCGGGTCTCCCGACCGGGCGTGTGCCCGGGCGAGCGTCCAGCCGCATTGGCGGGCATAGAAGTCCATGATGAGCGGAATCATGGCCTCCACATTGGCGGAGCCCTTCATATCGCGCAGCTGACGCCAGTACAGGTGCCGATTCTCCTGCACTCCCCTGGTCCAGCCGAGAAAAATGTCGCTGGCGGCCTGCATGAGACGCTGGCCCTGCACCACGCGTTGCCCGGCCAGACGGTACCGGCTCCGAGGCAGGTGGTCTTCCAGAACGGATGCCGTGGCTTCTTTCACCTGCAGGAACAGCGGGTCGTCCTGGTCGCGCCCTTCGAGAAGCGCCACAAAGGCGCGGGTCCCGACGCTGCCGACCCCGACGACCTTACGGGCCACATCGATGATGTCAAAGCGTTCCAGCAGCTGCCGGCGGTCATTCTGCAACGTGCCTCTGTAAGCCCGGAACTGGTTCGTGATGCTCTCCTGCACCTCGTCGGCGGACATGCCGAAGGCGGCGCTGAGGTCCCGGGCGGGAATCAGGATGGGCGGCTGGCTCCTGATCTGAAACCGGCCATCCACCTTCTCGGCCAGTCGCGACAGGGCCTGCAGGCTGTCGCGGGTGCGCGCCTTGTCGACCGAGCGTTGTGCTCTCTGTCCCAGGCGTTCCGCCGTCTTCTTCTGCGACTTCCCCTTCTGGGCCGCGATCATGCTGGTCATCGCGCCGCGCACGTCTTTTTCGGACAGGCATGCATACCAGACGTCCAGGGTGCTCATCTGAGCGAACTCGCCCATGGTCTCCCGATAAACCCGGACGGCCGTCCCGGTGACGTCGTGCGCCTGCGCCGTGGTGAATCCGTTGTTTCGTGCCGCGACCATGAAACTGGCGCAGAGTCGCTTGACGTCGTACTCGAAGGGTCCGGGCAGGGTCTCATCGAAGTCGTTCAGATCAAACAGGAGCGCCCGTTCCGGCGAGGCGAAGACGCCGAAGTTCGACAGGTGTGCGTCACCGCACAGCTGGGAGATGAGCCCGGCCCTCGGGGTCGTGCGCAGGTCCGCCGCCATGATCTTGGCCGCCCCGCGATAGAACGTGAAGGGTGAAACCAGCATCCTGCCGTGGCGTACCGGCACCAGGTCGGCATCTCTCGTGCGATTCTGCTCCTCGAGAAGAGCGATCGGATCGGCACGGTCAGGGTCGGGCTCCCAGCCTCTGTGACTGGAGCGGGCCGCGGTGCTGCGTGCTGCCATCCCCCGAGCCCGGCGCTCCTGCACCGACGGATGGTTCACCCAGGGCCGCGGCACGACCGTCAGATTCCCAGCAAGCGAGCCTTGGCGGCGCTGAATTCGGCGTCGGTGATCACACCCGCCGTCTTCAGAGTCGACAACCGCTCGATCTGGCTGGAGAGGTCATCTCCCGCGGGCTCCCCCGCCGGCGAGCCTGCCGTCACTGGCGCCGCCGCCGGTGCCTGGGCCTGGGCCTGGGCCGGCGGTGCCGCCGGCGCGTTCGCCTGCGCGCGGGCAGCCTGTTTGCTCGCCACGTTGCCGGACACGGCTGTCGCCGTTCCGGCCACAACCGCGGTGCGCGCCATTGTGCCCATGAGGCCCGGCCGGCCCATTCGTCGCATCATCATGTCGATCCTTTCGTCAGGTCCGGCCGAGAGCCGGAAACGGAGTCAGTCCGTGTGAGCGGAAGTGTCGCCGGCGGGTTTCGTCCGGCTCTCGGTGTCGCTGTCGCTGTCGCTGTCGCTGTCGCTGTCGCTGTCAGCGTCGCTGTCCTGCACGGCACTGACAACCTCGGCAACGACCTGCCCGGGGATCCGCACACTTTCCATCAGCACACCACCGGCCTCCAGCACGGCGTCGCGCAGCGGCTTGACCCAGGTGTGCTCAAAAATCATGATCGCCGCCGAACTCGTCGGCTCGAGTCCCGCCGACAACTCGGCGACATCGTCGTCGGACAACAGTCCCTCATAATGGTCGATGACATCAGCCAACCGTGACGCCTCGTCGTTGAGACCCAGTTCGCTGATTTCGGTGTAGCTGGTCACGCCTGCGGCATCTTTCTGTACGAGCAGGGCATCGACGATGGTGATCGTGTTCGTGTCGACGAGATCTGCCAGAGCCGGCACGATACCGCCGGTGAACTTGCTTCCCGGGAACGCGATCACGACTATTTCAATGGGACCGAGCATAAGATCTCCTCCGGTTCGATGGCGGGCACCGGCACCATAAGCCCGTTCGGCCGGTTGATCAAGAAGATCCGAAGCTGTCCACGAGGTGTGGCGGTTCACCGGCTGCACCTGTGCACGCCGTTTCGGTCGCGCTATGATCCCCGTGCCAGATCTGGATCTCAGCCTCTGGTTGCGCTGGGGATCGACAGAGCAGCGGCTCCGAAGGGGCCCCGCCCACGACCAAACCCCGCACGGCAAGACCGAGCACGGCAAGACCCGAGCAGACGGAACCCCCGCACGGTAACTGATAACGCGTCAATACCTAAGGAGCACGTCATGGAGATTCTCGCCACTTTCTGGAATTTCATCTGGTTCTTCTTCTGGACCTTCGCTTTTGTCGCCTACCTCATTGTGCTGTTCTCCATATTGGCCGACATTTTTCGTGACCGTCAGCTCAACGGCTGGGCCAAAGCCGCGTGGACGCTCTTTCTCGTCTTCGTGCCCTTCATCACCGCCCTGATCTACCTCATCGCGCGTGGCCGGGGCATGGCCGAGCGTCAGGTGCAGAGCGCCCAGAGCGCGCAGCAGGCGACGGAGGAATACGTGCGCACGGTCGCCGGAACGTCAACGAGTCCGGCCGATGAGATCGCGAAAGCACAGTCCCTTCTCGCCAACGGCTCGATCAACGCCGACGAATTCGCAGCGCTGAAAGCGAAGGCCCTCAACTACCTCAACTAGCGTCACGGCCTGGTGCGATCAACTCGGCTTCATCGGCCCCGAACGTCGGTTCGCGAAGCCGGCTGCCGGTGCCGAGAGTATGATGCCGGCACGAGAAATACCGAGAGGAGCAGGGACATGTCAGATCAGCGGGCACCGCAAACGATGCAGGCCGACCGGGCCACAACAGGCTCCGGGTTCTCCATGCTGGACTTCGGGCTGGATCCGACCCAGCTCAGCCGGGGAGAGATCCGGGGTGTCCGTATCGCCATGGTGATCAGCGGCCTTCTGGCGCTGGCGCTGGGAATCATCGTACTGGCACAACCGGCTGCGACACTGGCCGTGGTGGCCGTATTGTTGGGTCTCTATTTTCTGGTGAGCGGCGTCATCCGCGTGGTGCGTGGATTGTTCACGCACGGCGCCCCCGGAGGGCGGGTTCTGAGCATTCTGTTCGGCGTGCTCCTGATCGTTGCCGGCATCTTCGCCATGCGTAACCCACTGAACTCACTCGTGGTGCTCGGACTGATCATCGGTATCGCCTGGATCATCGAGGGAATCGCCGTGCTGGCCGAAACCGCCTCGGACTCCAGCAGGTGGCCGGGACTCCTGCTCGGAATCGTCAGCCTCATCGCGGGCATCGTGGTGCTCTTCGCGCCCCTGCAGTCCTTGGCGGCGCTCGTGCTGCTGGTGGGCGTTTTCCTGATCGTCTCGGGGATCGTGCAGGTCATCGAATCGTTCATTTTCGGTCGAAGAGCCATGAAGGCGATGAAGCAGACCGCGGAGCCTAAGAACACCGGTTCGACGCCCACCTCTCTGGTCACCGACTGAGCGTGTCAGGCGGGCAGAAAGCCCGAGGTGTCTCCGACATAGCGGGTGTTGTTCTGTGGAACGGTTTCCACAGCGGCTCGGGCGATTTCGGCGGCGAACTCGCTCACGTTGTAGAGCCGCCCGGCGGCGTCTTTGCGTGCGCTGAGCGCCCCCGGGTTGGCCCGTTCCAGCAGGGTCGCCGTGATGGTTCCTTCGATCATGTCGCCGGAGACGACGACGAATCCGATGCCCTCGGCTTCCAGCTGCGGAATCACGGAACGCAGGGCATCTTCCCCGGCCCGCTTGCTGCGCGCCACCTGCTCGTACTCGGGCATGGTCTTGGTCGTGGCGATGAAGTGGGCCTGATGGCTCGTGACGAAGACGACGCGGGCTCCGTCCGACAAGACCGGGATGGCCTGGGTGAGCAGGTTGACCTGGGCGTCGCGGTTCAGCGTCATGGCGTAATCCGGTGCCATGCCGCTTTCCATGCCGCCGGACGCGTTCATCACCATCAGGTCCAGCCCGCCGTACTCCGCCACGATGGTCTCGAAAAGCGCCGCGACCGACACCGGGTCGGTCAGGTCGGCTGCCACCGTGATGGCCGTGCCGCCGGCGTCGCGGATGGTCCGGGCCAGTTTCTCGGCGCGAGCGGCTTTGTTGCGGTAATTGATGACGACACGGGCACCGGCCTGGGCGAAATACGCGACCGTGTCGGCTCCGATTCCGCGTGACGAACCGGTGACGAGCACGCGCTTGCCTTCGAGCGATCCTGCTGCAAGTGGGTTGGACACGCAAACTCCTCTAGGTAACCAGTGCTGCCTGGTCCGGGTAACCGGTACTGCGCCGTAATTCGGCCATGTCGACCCTACCAACAAGCCCCCCGGCGCGTGTTTCACCTGCTAGCGTGCAAGAGCAACCTGCGGAAGGTAGGGAACATGGTCGATCTCACGTCTTACCTGTGGATTGTCTGGCTGGTCTTCATATTCATCTTCGTCATCATCGAAGTGCTGACACTGGAGTTCACGTTTTTGATGCTTGCCGTCGGCAGCCTCGGCGGCCTGGCCGCCAACCTTCTCGGATTTCCCTGGTGGCTGCAAATCGTGGTCGCCGCCGTGCTCGCCGTGCTGCTCATCCTCCTCATCCGCCCGGTTCTGCTGCGTCTTCTGCGCCGTGGCGGTGACCCGGCCAAAAGCAATGTCGACGCGCTGATCGGGATGCCGGGACGTGTTCTGTCGACTGTCACCGAGGTGGGCGGTCTGGTGAAGCTCAGCAACGGCGAGACCTGGTCTGCACGGCTCTCCCCCGCCGCCGCCCAGACCACCGCCGAACCCCACTCTTCCGTCGTCGTGACAACCATCGACGGATCGATTGCCGTTGTGACCCCCGTGGAAAGGACCCTTCCCCATGCTTGATCCCGCCCAGTTCATTGGACAGATCTTCGTAATCACGCTGCTGGTCGTCTTGGCGGTGTTCGTCATCGTCACCCTGGTGCGGGCGATCCGCATCATTCCGCAGGGCAATTCCGGCGTCGTCGAACGGCTGGGCAAATATCACCGCACCCTGCTGCCGGGCCTGAACATTCTGGTGCCGTTCATCGACCGGGTGCGCCCGCTGTTGGATATTCGAGAACAGGTCGTGTCGTTTAAGCCGCAGCCGGTCATCACGGAGGACAACCTCGTGGTCTCTATCGACACCGTGGTCTATTTTCAGGTCACGGATGCCCGTGCGGCCACGTATGAGATCAACAATTATCTCGGTGCGGTGGAGCAGCTCACGACGACCACGCTGCGCAACGTGGTGGGCGGGCTCAACCTCGAGGAAGCGCTCACCAGCCGGGACAACATCAACAGCCAGCTCCGGATCGTTCTGGACGAGGCCACCGGCAAATGGGGAATCCGTGTCGGTCGCGTCGAGCTGAAAGCCATCGAGCCGCCCCTGTCGATCCAGGACTCGATGGAGAAGCAGATGCGAGCCGAACGTGACCGTCGGGCGTTGATCCTCACCGCGGAGGGCACGAAACAGTCCGCCATCCTCACCGCCGAAGGTGCCCGTCAGGCGGCGATCCTCTCGGCCGAGGGTGACGCCAAGGCCGCGGTGTTGCGTGCGCAGGGTGAAGCCTCCGCCATCACCACGGTGTTCAAGGCCATCCACGACGGCGACCCGGATCCTCGTCTGCTCGCTTACCAGTACCTGCTGACCCTGCCCAAGCTCGCCGAGGGCAGCGCCAACAAGCTGTGGATTGTGCCCAGCGAGCTCACCGAAGCCCTGAAAGGGATAGGCCAGGCCTTCGGCCCGGGAACGGCAGCTGCGGCCGGTGCTGCCGCCGCAGCATCCGGGAACGCGGTCCCCGACACCGGCGCCGACACCGGGACGGCGCCGTCCCCGTTCGGCCCGCCGGCCTAGTGGGCGCTGCCCCGCCGTCGGGCTATCTCGCTCCCGGCGGTGTTCGTGTGCTGGCGCACCAGGGACTGGCTCGAAGCGCGCCGCCGAACACGTTACTGGCATTCCTGGCCGCGCTGTCGACAGGGGCCACCCACCTCGAAACAGACGTGCACGTCACCCTGGACGACATCGCGGTGATCAGCCACGATCCTGTCTTCCGCAACCGGGGCCGGAACGTGCGGATCAGCCAGCTCACATTCCTGGAACTGGCCGGTATCCGTCTCGCCGACGGTCAGGCCGTGCCGTCGTTGGCCGAAGCGCTGACGGCTTTTCCCGACGCGCGGTTCAACATCGATGTGAAAGTTGACGGCGCTGTCGCAGCGACCATCCGCAGCGTGCGTGACTGCGGCGCCACTGACCGGGTCTTGATCACGTCTTTTTCACAGTCGCGCCGTCGGGCTGCCGTGGTCGGGCTGCCCGGTGTGGCGTCTTCACCCTCCAGCGCAGAATTCACCAAGGTGCTGGCCTCGGCGCAGCTGGGTTCTTCCGGGCTGACCCGACGGCTGCTGCAGGGGTTCGTGGCCGTGCAGGTGCCCGAGCGGGCCGGCCCGCTGCACCTCGTCACGGAGCGCTTTGTTCGCCGCATGCATGCTGCCGGGGCGGAGGTTCACGTCTGGACCGTGAACGACCCGCGGGCTATGACGCGGCTGCTCGACCTCGGAGTGGACGGTATCGTCACGGATCGGTGCGACCTGCTGAGCGAGCTACTGTCAGCGCGAACCTGAGAATACCCCCAGAGTAGTGACACGGCGGCAAGGAAACGTTCAGCTTGATGGTTTACAACTGGGTAAGCATCGAGAGGAGACCACACAATGGCGGATCGCAGTTTGCGTGGCATGAGGTTGGGCGCACAAAGCCTTCAAAGCGAAGAGGGCGTCACCTTTTCACCACGAGTTAGTCACGGATACCTGTGCGCAACGTGTGAGCGTGAGACGGTGATGATTTTTTCCGCGGACGCGGAGGCGCCGGACGAGTGGGAGTGCAAGTACTGCTCCCGGGTCGCCACCCGACTGGTTGATTCACATCCGGTCGTCGTAGACCACTCCGACGAGAAAATCGCCCGCACCCACTGGGACATGCTGCTGGAACGCCGCACCCGCGACGAACTGGAGGAACTCCTTCAGGAGCGACTCCTGGTTCTGCGCGAGCGTCGAGGTGGGCAGCAGAAGATCGGAGCTTAGCGCTCCGCGTGAACAACACGACGAGTCCCGAAGCCGGTCGGCTTCGGGACTTTTTGTCGTGCCCGAACGCGTCAGATCAGGCGACGCAAGGATGCCGCCTGGTCTGTTCGGCGCTCAGGAACGGCGCCCGGTGCGACGGTGCAGGGCAGCGAGGGCGAAACCGGCCAGGCCGATGCCGGACACCAGCCATTCCAGACCGCGCCCGAAGACCATCGCCGGGGTGACCACATCACTCAGCGGCACGGTCTGCACCATGGCGCCCGGCTCCCAGACCGGCAGGCTGTCGAGGGTGGAACCGTCTGGGGCGATCATGGCGCTCGTGCCCACGGTGGAGATGTTCACGACGGTCCGCCCCGTCTCAATGGCCCGCAACCGGGCGATCGCCAGCTGTTGCACGCTCTCATCCGTGTACCCGAAATCGGCGTTGTTGGTCTGAGCGAGAATGACCTCGGCTCCGGAATCGATCATTTCGTACACGAGCTGATCGTCGGCGATGTCGAAGCAGATCGCGATGCCTGCCATGATGCCGTCGATGTCGAAGACGTTGTCCAGGGTGCCGATACCGTAGTCCCGCGCGATCAGATCGATCAGCTCAGGGGCGAAAGGCCGCCAGAAAGCCCGGTCGGGCATGTACTCCGCGAAGGGGACGGGGTGCACCTTGTCGTAAATGTCAACCGCCCCCTCCCCCGCTTTCCAGAGCAGTGAACTGTTGTAGAAGACACCATCCCGGGCCGTGATCGTTCCGGCGATGAGGGGGGCATCCATGGCACGGCTGACGTAGTCGGCGACTTGTGCCGCCTGCCTGGACCGCAGTGGATCGATGTCGCTGGCGTTTTCGGGCCAGACGACGAAATCGACCTCTTCACCGATCAGCGGCAGGGTTGCCTTGGTGTGATCTGCCAGGATCTGGCCCTCGGTGTACTGCGCGAACAGTCCCGCGTCCGACGCACCCTGTACGGCGGCGATGCGCGCGGTACCCGATTCCACGGTGGGGAACGCGGGAATCAACACCAGGGCGGTGACGGAGGCCACGATGACCGTCGTGCGCGCCGCTGCGCCGAGGTGCCGCTCCCGGAGCAGCTGAACCCCCAGGACGCAGACCCAGACGATCACGAAACTCATTCCCGACAGTCCGAACCAGGCGGCCAGAACGTTGAGCGGGCTCTCGGACTGGGACAACGCCACCCGGCCCCAGGCGAACCCGCCATAGGGCCAAACCGCCGAAATCGCCTCCCGTGCCGTCCACAAACCGGCAACAACAACGGGAACCATCCCGAGCCGCCCGAGCCGGGTCGGCCAGAGCCGGGGGCCGTAACGCAGCACCACGGTGATCAGAGCCATGCCCACGGCGAAGAAGATGCTCTGCAGGCCGGCGAGGGCCAGCCAGGGAACCGGCCCGAGATAGAGCGTCAGCCAGCTGATGTGAATGAGCCAGAAAGACAGTCCGGCGACCAGGCCGGTGAGCAGCCCCGTCCACGGGCCGCGCCCAAGCAGCGCAAGGAGCATCAGCACGATGCCCACCGGCGCGAGGTACCACCAGTCCCGGTCGGGAAAGCCGGCTTCCAGGACCGCGCCGGCCCCGGCGGCCACGAGCAGGGCCGCCCAGAGCGGGAAGGTTCGGCGAGCGGGAGCCCGGTGCGGCCGGCCGGAGACCGGCGCTGCAGAACGGGGCTCGGTGAGCAGGGTTGCCGTCATCGGTCAGGCCACCGACGAGTAGGCGACGATACCGCGGCGAACACGATCCATCGCCTGACGTGCGGTGCGGCCGACGTGACCGTCGCCCACCACCGACAACTGGTCGAGCAGGTCGATGGTCTGCTTGCTCCAGCGCACGAAGTCGCCCGCCGCCATGTCCGCCTCCTCCAGCACGTCACTCAGCGGGGCCCCGCGCGCCCATTTCCACATCGCCAGGCTGAGCCCAACGGCCAACGGATTGCTGCCGGGAAGTTTGTGCTCCCGTTCCAGGTCGTCGATCCGACTCCACAGGTCCTGCGTTTCATCCAGAGCGGCGCGGAAAGCACCCTTGGGCAGGTAGCGCGGGTCGATGAGGCCTTCCTCGCGCCGCGGCTCGAAGATCAGCGCACACGCCATGGCGGCCAGGCTCGCCGCGTCCAGATGGTTCCAGAGCCCCCGCTGCAGCGATTCCGCCACCAGCAGGTCCCGTTCGGCGTAGATCCGGCGCAGAATACGGCCGCTATCGCTGAGGACCACCTGGCCGGACGGCTCCGCCAGCAGGTAGCCGTAGCCGAGCAGCACATCGGTGACCCGGTCGAAGACCCGGGCGATAGCCCCCGTACGGGTGCTGATCTGCTGGCTGAGCGCATCCGTTTGACGTTTGAGCTTCCACCACCGTTCGGCCCAGCGGGCGTGCTGTTCCCGCTCGGGACAGATATGGCAGCCGTGCGCCTTCATGCGTTTGCGCAGACTCACCAGCTCTCGCTGGCGGGCGTCACGCAGGCTGCGATTGGCGGGGTCGGCCTTGGCGCCGTCCCGTTCCACCTCGGTGAGACGGCGACGGATGCCGGAATAGTCGCTGAAATCACCCAGGTGGCAGGTCATCCCCTCGGCAAAGCCGGCCAGCGACGCCTCCTGCTGACGAACCGAACGGGCCAGGTCTACAACGGCCCGGTCGGCCTGGAACTGCGCGAAGGAAGATTCCAGCACTTCCCGCGTGCGCTCGCGCCCGAACTGGTCGAGCAGGTTCACGGCCATGTTGTACGTCGGTTTGAAACTGGAGTTGAGCGGGTAGGTACGCTTCGACGCCAGCGAGGCCACCGCCTGCGGGTCCAGCCCCTGCTGCCACTGGATCAGCGAGTGCCCCAGAGTGTCGATCCCACGGCGCCCGGCGCGGCCGGTGAGCTGGGTGTACTCACCCGGTGTGATGGGAACCCGCGCCTCCCCGTTGAACTTCTCGAGTTTGTCGAGCACGACCGTGCGTGCGGGCATGTTGATGCCCAGGGCGAGGGTCTCAGTGGCGAAGACGGCCTTCACGAGCTTCTTCTGAAAGAGCTCTTCGACGACCTCTTTGAAGGCCGGGAGCAGGCCGGCGTGATGGGCGGCGACTCCGCGCTCCAAACCGTCAAGCCACTCGAAATAGCCCAGCACGCCGAGGTCTTCGTCGAGCAGGGTTCGACAGCGGTCGTCGACGATGCGCCGAATCTCGTCACGTTCGTGTTCGTCGGTCAGTCTCACCCCGGAACGCAGCACCTGACGCACGGCCTGGTCGCAGCCCACCCGGCTGAAAATGAAGAAGATCGCCGGCAGCAGATTTTTGCCCTGCAACATGCGCACAATCTCGCCACGGTCCATCCGTCCGGCATCGAACGCGGACCGGGCCGGCGGCCCGCCGCGGTAGTCGCGGCCGCCGCCGCGAGCCCGACCGGTGGCCGGCGCCCCGGAGCGCAGCCCGGGGCCGCGACCGCCGGCCAGGCTCAGACGCACCAGCTCCGGGTTCACCCGGTGCGTCGTTGCCAGAGATTGGGTGTCAAACAGGTCGAGCATGGCGCTTTTGACCAGCACGTGCTGTTCCAGCGGCACCGGTCGGTCCTCGGAGACGATCACGTCGGTGTCTCCGCGCACGGCCTGCAGCCAGTCTCCGAATTCTTCGGCGTTGGAGACCGTGGCGCTGAGGGACACCATGCGCACCGGCTGGGGCAGGTGGATGATCACCTCTTCCCAGACCGCTCCGCGGAACCGGTCGGCCAGGTAGTGCACCTCATCCATCACCACGAACGCCAGATTGGTGAGCAGGTCCGAACTGGCGTACAACATGTTGCGCAGCACCTCAGTGGTCATCACGACGATGCGGGCCTGGGCGTTGACGTTGGTGTCCCCGGTGAGCAGACCCACCTGGTCGGCACCGTATTCCGCCACGAACTCCTGGTATTTCTGGTTGCTGAGGGCCTTCATCGGGGCTGTGTAGAAGACCTTCTGCGCGGGTGTCTGCATGGCCAGAAAGATCGCGAACTCGGCCACGAGCGTCTTGCCGGCCCCGGTCGGGGCGGCGACGAGCACACTGTGACCGTCTTCCAGCGAGGCGCACGCCTCGGCCTGGAACGGGTCAAGGTCGAATCGACGTGCGTCCCGAAAGGTGCGCAGGGCTGGCTGGCTGGCGCGGGCGCGCGACGCGGAATATCGTTCAGCCGGGGATTGGGTGTGTGTCACGAGGTTACTGGGCCACTTCTCGGTTGAGGGTCAGCGCCCGTTTGGACGCTCGTCGGTCGTGCAGGTAGGCGATGCCGTAAGCGGCGAAATAGAGGGCGATCATCGGCAGAGCGAGCAGGAACATCGACACCACGTCGGCGGCCGGAGTCGCGATGGCCGTGAACAGGGTGATCAGGAGAATCGCCACGCGCCAGGACTTGATAATGGACTCCGCGCTGATCACGCCGGCCATGTTGAGCAGCACGATGAAGACCGGCAGTACGAAGGCCACACCGATCGCGATGACGAGCTTGAGCACGAAGTCCAAATAGTTCTGCGCGTTGATGAAGGCGGCGTCCTCGGGCGGGGCGAAGCCGGTCATCAGCCCGACCACGTTGGGAAGCACAAACCAGCCGGCCGCACAGCCGGCGACGAACAGCGGAACGGCAGAGAAGAGAAAACCAAAGGTGTACTGCTTTTCACGACGGGTGAGACCGGGGACCAGGAAGGCGAAAATCTGGTACAGCCACATCGGGCTCGACACGACCAGACCGAGGTAGAAGGAGATCTTGAGTTTCAGGTCGAAAGCCGAGGTGATGTCGGTGTAGTTGATCTGGGCGTCGCGGTTCTGCGCCTGAACAATGGCATAGATCGGATCGCGGAGGGCATCCCACACCAGGTCGGAGAGCATCCACCCGATGATGGCGCCCACGACGATTCCGGCGGCCGCCCAGAAAAGCCGCTTTCGCAGTTCCAGAAGATGCTGCCCCAGTGACATGCGCGCTTCCGGGCGCAGATCAGCGCCGCGTCGGAACCCGCGCAAGCCCAAAGTCAGGGTTTCGAGTCAGGGTCAGCCGCGCCTGCGGCTGTCGATCCGGTACCGGAGGCCGATTCCGGCGTTGCGGGGGGCGCGGCAGACGAAGCCGCGGCTGGCTCGTCAGGCTTGATCTCGCTCTTGAAAATCTTCAGGGACTGGCCGAGGCTGCGGGCCAGACCCGGCAGTTTGGGTGCGCCGAACAACAGCAACACCACGACGAGAATGATCAGAAAATGCCAGCCGGTCAGGTTGTTCAGCATGAAATCAATCCTTTTGTGTCACGCGGACGTTTCGCAACAGTTTACCGCGAAGCACCCTGCGGTCACGACGGACCTGTCGACGGTGCAGACGCTCCGCACGCAGCTCTTCGACCTGCGCGGCCAGAGTCCAGGGATTGCGAAAAATCGCCGGTAACGTCGGTTCGGTTGCATCGCTGATGCCGTCCTCCGAGACCCGCACCGCGCCGGCCGTGGTGGCGGCCCCGACCTGATCGCCGAGCCGGGTCACCGCATCCGCCAGGGTCATCAGCTTGCGAAAAAGCACCATGGCACACAGGCCGAGCACCAGCAGCAGCACCGTGCCAAGGCCCGCCCAGATCACCACCCACGACCACCAGGGCACGGCTAGCCCACCGTCTCGTCGGGTGTGGACGCCGTGTATTGCGCGGCGCCGCGCGCGGCCCAGTCTGCGACGACCGCGCGCGCCGAGGCGGGCTCGAGCACGGTGAGGATACCGGGAAGCCCCGTGACCAGTCGTTTGAGGCCGTGAAAACTCGCCACCCGCAAACGCACCCGAACTCTCTCGTCGCCCGTCCCTGCGGGCAGTCGTTCCGGTCGGTAGTCAGCCAGCAACGCCATGGCGGATTCGGGCAGTGCGAGCACCACCACGAGGTCGTCATCGGAGTGCTCGAAGAGGGCTTCCGGCACCCCTGCAACACCGTGGGGGCTGCGCGGCACCTGGGTTGCCCGCAGGCGACCCATGCGGTCCAGCCGGAAGGTGCGCACCGCCTCGCGCAAGTGGCACCAGCCTCGCAGGTACCAGTCGCGGTCGACGGATTCCACGCGCAGCGGATCCACGAGGCGGTGTTCCTGCTCACCACGCGCGTTGAGGTAGTCGAATTCCACCTGAACGTCGTCGAGCACGGCCGCGTTGACGATGGCCAGAGCATGCTGGGACCCGGAGCTGGTTGCCAGCAATTGGGTCGGGGGTGCCGAGGCGCCGCGGGTGAGTTTGGCCATCAGGGTAGCGATGGCTGTTCGATCGGCATTCTCGGGCAGCGCGGAGAGATACTGCAAGCCGGCGATCAGTGCCGCGGCCTCGCGGGCCGAGAATCGTGGTGCGTCATCAATGCCCACGAGGTGGGTCAGCACAATCCGGTCATGGTCCTCGAACTGGTCCCAGTGAATGTCAAACAGGTCTTCGTGCTGGTACTGATTCGTTTCCCCGGGCACTCCCGAGACGGCGATCAGTCGCACCGCTTCACGCACCGTCTCGGCGGGAAAACCAAAGTGCACGGCGACTTCGGTCACGCTGACATCTGCGTGATCCTGCAGGTACGGCACCAGCGCCAGCAGAAAAGCGAGCCGGTCCGCACGGCCGAACCGGGGGGTGTTCGTCATGACACGACCACCCGGTCGACGTGCTGCCGGTGCACGCCCCGGAGCCGACCGAGCACCGCGGCACGCAGCGTCTCCGGGGCCAGCACCAGCACCTCGGGTCCGAAACCGGCGAGTTCATCGGCCAGAATGTTCACATCCGTGTAGTGCAGGCTCACCCGGTCTCCCTCGATGTTGACGCGTCGTTTGTCCAGCCGGATGGCGGCGTCGCTGCCCGGCGTGACCGTGATCTGGGCAAGGTTGGAGTGCCAGAGCGCGTCGAGCTCGTCGAGGGCGCGCCGCGCCGTGAGGGTCTCGTCGGCGTGGAACAGCGGCTCCGGAACCGGCACGACGGGACCCACGATGCGGGAGAGCAGGAAGGTTCGCGGCGCGTCCGCCTGCTGATCGCTGGCATACAGGTGCCAGCGGCCGTCGTACTGCACGATGGCGCGGGGTGTGACGATTCGCCGCGTGGGCACCGTCTCCCCCGGCTTCAGATACCGGAAGGCGACCACCTCGCCGCGATCCAATGCCCGGTTGAGCGGAACGAAGGCCGTGTCCCGGGTGCGCAACGTCGGTGCGTAGCCCAATACCGGGTCGCTGGCTCCGACACCGAGAGAATTCAGTTTCGTCAGCGCCCGACGAGACTCTGCCGACAGCGAGCCTTCCCGCCACACCGTGGCGGCCAAGGTCAGCAGCATGAGCTCATCGGGTGAGAAGCGCACATCGCCGGGCAGGTCGTAGAGTCCTTTCGGAATGCGGTACCGCGCGGTCAGCCGGTCATGCGGGTCAATTGTTTCTAGAGGGATACCCAGTTCACGCAGGTCATCTTTGTCACGTTCGAACTGTCGTTCGAGGCTGGCATTATCGCGGCCGTCGTTGAACCGCTGCCGGTAGCCCTGCACCGTGGAGAGGATCTCCCCTCTCGTGAGACCCGTCTCCGTGGCGATGAGAGCCAGAACGAGACTGAACAGCCGCTCTTCGACCGTGACCATGGCGGCGCTCTAGTTGACGCCGAGAATGTCGACGACGAAAACCAGGGTGGAGCCCGCCGGAATGGTGCCGGATTCCTGATCGCCGTACCCCTGGTCGGGCGGGATCACCGCGATGATCTGAGACCCGACGGTCTGGCCGATGAGAGCGTCGGCAAAGCCGGGAATGACGCCGCCCGGCATCTGGGCGCCGTCGGCGGCCAGGAACTCGGCCGGCTGGCCCGTCTCCCAGCTGGAATCGAAGACCTCCTGGGTGTCCCAGAGCACACCGGTGTAGTGCACCGTGACCGGATCCCCCTCTTCGACCGTGTCGCCGGCGCCCTTTTTGAGCACGCTGACCTTGAGGTCGGTCGGGGCGTCACCGGCGGGAACCGTGATGCCCGGAATGCCGGTCTCGGTCAGAACGACCGACGGGAAACCTGCCTGGGGTGCCTGAGCGGCCCCGTCGGCGCGGGTCAGGTAGCTCTTCACCACATCGACGACGAACACGAGGGTGTCGGTCTCGGCGACGCCGATGGCCTCATTGCCGCCCTGGGGGCCGAAGGCATCCTCCGGTGAGACGGCCACGGCTACGCGGGAACCCACCTGGGTGCAGGTGAGACCCTCGGTCAGCCCGGCCATGGTGTTCTCGTTGAGCACGAAGCTGGCGAGGGTCGAGCCGTCGTAGGCGCTCTCCTCGATCGCTTCGCCGGTGGTGCCGTTGTACACGCTGAGCTCAATCTGAATCTTCTGGCCGTTCACGACGGGCTCACCGGACCCGGCGATGATCTCGCTGCGCTGCGTCGTGTCGGTCTTGAGCGGGGTCGGGAAGTCGACCTGGGGCGCCTCGCCGAAGGCCCCCTCGACGGTGATCAGATCTGACGCTGCGCCGGCGAAAACGACCGGCTCGCAATCGGCCGTGGTTGCGCCGGGGCTGCTGCATGCGGTCAAGCTCAGCAGCAGTACTCCAGCGGTGGCAATCAGTGCCTTTTGCTTGCGCACATATCCTCTTCTCAATTGCGACAACTCCGGGGTCGGGCGTCGGTGATGCCGGTATTCGGGCCTCACCTATCCTAATCGGCGGAGGGCGGGGCGATCGTGCCCGGCGCGGGCGTGGGGATGACTTCGACCGCCGGTGCGGGCGCGGCGTCTGCGTTCGGGTTCGCACCCAGGTCCCGGCCCTGCGACAGGGCGGCGCTCACCCCGGCGGCACGGGCGCGTTTGCGCAGGCTTTTCGCGCTCACGTTGCGCTCCCCGAGCGCTCCCGGCGTCCAGGCTTCAAAATCGGCGTCGTCGAAGTCCGTCTTGGACGGCCGGCGCTTCAGCTCCGGCAGGACCGTGTCGGGGGCGAGGCGTCGGGCCGTGATGAGAATCCCGGTGTGGCCGTTCAAGCGGTGGACCGGCCGGACCGCGAGACCTTCCACGTGCCAGCCTCGGATCATCGTCTCGTTCGAATCGGGGTTGGTGTACAGCCCCGTTCCCCGGATCGCCTCGGCGACGCGGGACAGCTGGGTGACCGTAGCCACGTAGCACAGCACGACGCCGCCGGGTTTGAGGGCGTCCGAGACCACGTCCAGGCATTCCCAGGGTGCCAGCATGTCAAGAACAACCCGGTCCACGCTCTGCGGCGCAAGAGTGTCGGGCAGAGTGTCGGCGAGGTCACCGAGAGTGATGGTCCAGTTGTCGGGGTCGGAACCGAGGAACGTGATGATGTTGTCCCGGGCCACGTCGGCGAACTCGTCGCGACGCTCGAACGAGGCCAGTCGCCCGGCCGGCCCGATGGCGCGCAGCAGCCAGAGCGAGAGGGCCCCCGAACCCACTCCCGCCTCGACAACGGTCGCACCCGGAAAGATGTCGGCCTGAGCGATGATCTGCGCGGCGTCCTTGGGGTAGATGATCGCCGCGCCGCGGGGCATCGACATCACGAAGTCGTTGAGCAGGGGACGCAGCACGAGGTGTTCCACGCCCACATTGTTACTGACGACCGAACCGTCCGGACGGCCGATGATGTCGTCGTGGGCGACGATCCCCCGGTGGGTGTGAAAGACCTTTCCGGGTTCCAGCGTGATCGTGTTCAGCCGCCCCTTCGGTCCGGTGAGCTGGGCCCGGTCTCCGGCACGGAACGGGCCGCTGTTCTGAACGACGTGATTGTGATTCATGCGGTGAGGGCGTCCTTGACTGTGGTGGAG
>JAWOHA010000258.1:0-5423 GCA_046496385.1 Cryobacterium sp.
CTGAGACCCAACCCGAACCAGAATCGAGGAGACAGAGACAATGACGTCTGTCCAGAAACCGCGCGAACCCGCAATACCCGGCAAAGCACCCGCATCGCCGCCCGCCGCCGCGGTCATCGACCATGACGACACGGCCCCCGGCCTGATGGAACGCCCTGAGCCCCGTAGCGTCATCACCCGCAAACGCATCGGCCTGGTCGCCGGACTCGCGCTGGGCTGGGTGATCTACTCGATCCTGCCCGCCGACCTGGACCAGAACGCCCGAATCACCGCGGCCATCGCCATGTTGATGGCGGTGTGGTGGATGACTGAGGCCTTGCCGCTGGCCGGCACCGCCCTGGTGCCGCTCGTCGCGTTCCCCGCACTGAACGTCGCCACCATCGGTGATGTCGCCCCGCCGTACGCGAACCCCATCATTTTTCTGTTCATGGGAGGGTTCCTGCTCGCACTCGCGCTGCAACGCTGGAATCTGCACCGTCGCATCGCGCTGCTCACGGTGCTGCTGATCGGCACGAAGCCGCGGCAGCTCATCGGCGGCTTCATGATCACCACGGGGTTCCTGAGCATGTGGGTGTCCAACACGGCCACCGCGGTCATGATGCTCCCCATCGGAATCTCGGTACTGGTGCTCGTGGCCAAGTCAGCCACCGACGGCAAGGCTCCCAAGAACTTCGGGATCGCCCTGATGCTCGGAATCGCCTACTCGGCCTCGATCGGTTCGCTCGGAACGATCATCGGGACCCCGCCCAACGCCCTCATGGTGGGCTACCTCGCCGAAACCCACGGCATCAACATCGGGTTCGGTGAGTGGATGCTCGTGGGTGTTCCCATGGCCATCGTCTTCATGGTCGTCGCCTGGTTCCTGCTCACATTCGTGTTCTTCAAGCCCGAAATCACCGAGATCCCCGGCGGCCGCGAAATGATTCAGGCCGAGCACAAGAAGCTCGGCAAGCCCAGCACCGGCGAGAAGCTGGTGCTCACGGTGTTCGTGCTCGCCGCCGCCGCGTGGATCTCAGTTCCGCTGCTCTGGCCCGAATCCAACATCGCCGATGCGGTCATCGCGATGGCGGTCGCGATCGTGCTCTTCGTCACCCCGGTGAGCTTTCGAACCGGAGTGCCGCTGCTGACCTGGGGCAGCGCGAAAGCGCTCCCGTGGGACATTCTCATTCTCTTCGGAGGCGGCCTCGCCCTGTCGGCGCAGTTCAGTGCGACCGGGCTGAGCGTCTGGGTCGGCGAACAGGTTGCCGGCCTCGGCGTGCTGCCGCTCGTGGTCATCATCGCGGCTATCGCCGCCATCGTGCTGCTGCTCACCGAGCTGACCAGCAACACCGCCACGGCGGCCGCGTTCCTGCCCCTGATCGGCGGGGTGGCACTGGGCCTCGGTGTCGACCCGATGCTTCTCGTGATCCCGGTGGCGATCGCCGCGACCTGCGCGTTCATGCTGCCGGTGGCCACGCCGCCCAACGCCATCGCGTTCTCGTCGGGCTACATCGAGATCGTGCACATGCTCAAGGCCGGTGTCTGGCTGAACCTGGTCGCCCTGGTCCTCACCACGCTGACCACGATGACCCTCGCGGTCTGGGTGTTCGGGATCGTTTACTAAACCGTTCCTCACCACAAACCGTTCCTCACCACGGGGCGGCTTCACTACCGGGCCGGCCGCGGATGCAGAACATCTCGCGGCCGGCCCGGAACAAAATAGTATGGAACCATGCGCATCCACATCGCCACCGACCACGCCGGTCTGGACCTCAGTCACCACCTCATCGCCCACCTGAGGGAGGGCGGGCACGAGGTCATCGACCACGGGCCCGAGAGTTACGACCCGCTCGATGACTACCCGGTCTTCTGCATCAGCGCCGCCCAGGCCACCGTCACCGACCGGGCCTTGGGCATCGACGCCCTCGGCGTGGTCTTCGGCGGATCCGGCAACGGCGAGCAGATGGCCGCCAACAAGGTCACGGGCGCGCGGGCCGCCCTGGTCTGGAACCTCAGCACCGCCCGGCTCGCCCGCGAACACAACGACGCGAACGTCATCTCGATCGGCGCCCGCCAGCACACCATCGCCGAGGCGACCGAGTTCATCGACACGTTCATCGCGGAACCGTTCAGCGGCGAGGAGCGTCACCAGCGCCGCATCGACCAGCTCGCCGAGTACGAGACGACGAGGACCATCGCCGCCGTTTCCGGCGTCGCGTCCTAAATGCCCGAGGGTCATTCCGTTCACCGCATCGCACGGCAGTTCCAGCGCAACTTCATCGGCCGCCGGGTGCGGGTGTCCAGCCCACAGGGCCGGTTCACTCAGGGCGCCGCCCAGCTCGACGGCCGTGTCATCACGGCGGCGCATGCCGTGGGCAAGCAGATGTTCCTCGAATTCGACCACGGCCTCTGGCTGCGAATCCACCTCGGACTGTACGGGGCCTGGGACTTCGCCGGCGACATTCTGTTGGATCTGCCCGAAACGGCCGTGCTCGACTCGGCCGGGGAGAATTCCCTGAAGAGCATCGGGGCGCCGCGGCGCGCCCGGCTGGCACGCCTGCGCATGTCGGAAGAGGAACGCCTCACCGGTGAACCGGCCGTCTTCCCCGCCGAGCCGGTGGGCCAGGTACGAGTGCGGCTGCTCGCCGACAGCGTCGTGGCCGACCTGCGCGGGCCCACCGCCTGCGAGGTTCTCGACCCGGCACAGGTCGAAGCGGTCATGGCCCGGCTGGGCCCTGACCCGGAACTGGACAACAGTATCGAGGCCCGGGACCGGTTCACGAACGTGGTGCGGCGCAAACCCACCCCGATCGCCCGGCTGCTCATGGACCAGAGCGTGGTCAGTGGTATCGGCAACGTCTACCGTGCCGAGATGCTCTTTCGCGCCCGCCTCAACCCGCACGCACCGGGAAAAACCCTCAGTCTCGATACCGTGCACGCTCTCTGGGCCGACTGGGGGTACCTGCTGCACATCGGCATCGAGACCGGTCAGATGATGACCCGGGACGATCTCACCGGCACCGCCCAGGCGCGGGCCATGAGACACCGGGTCGACCGGCACTGGGTCTACAAGAGAGAAGGACTACCCTGCCGGGTCTGCGGCACGCACATCGCCCTCGAAGAGATGTCGGCCCGAAAACTGTACTGGTGCCCGAGCTGCCAGGCCTGCGCCCGGGCGAACCCGTGAGCCTGCTGCTGCGCAACGCCCGACTTCCCGGCGGTGACGACCTCGTGAACCTGCAGGTCGACGACGGCCGTATCCGTCAGATGGCGCCCGCCGGCACCACCGGCCGGGCGGGGCCCGGCGCAGCGCCCGAGGTCGTGGACCTCGGCGGGCGTTTCGTGATTCCCGGGCTGTGGGACAACCATGTGCATTTCACCCAGTGGGCGCAGAC
This sequence comes from Cryobacterium sp., assembly GCA_046496385.1. GTDB lineage: Bacteria > Actinomycetota > Actinomycetes > Actinomycetales > Microbacteriaceae > Cryobacterium. The sequence goes on from JAWOHA010000258.1 coordinate 3,375, forward strand.
CCTGCGACGCCTGAACGTCGCCGCCGCGTCGTCGGCGGCGGCCGTGGCCGACCTCGTCGCCGCTCATCTGGCCGCGACCGGCGGAACCGGCATTACCGGGCACTACGGGGACCAGCGGCCGGAGACCCTGATCGGGTTCGGCTTTCGCGACGCCCTCTGGGCCGACGCCCCGAGCCGGGCAGTGCTCGACGCCGCCTCTGCCAGCGCCGCCGGCCCGGTACCCGTCGTGCTGGTCAGCGCCGATCTGCACAGCTGTTGGCTGAACACCGCCGCGCTGGAACACTTCGGCTTCGCCGGACACCCCACCGGCCTGCTGCGCGAAGCCGACAGCTTTCGCGCGGTCGAGGCCCTCGACACGATCTCGGACACGGTCCTCGACGACTGGGCTGCCGATGCCGCCCGGGCCGCAGCCGCCCGCGGGGTCGTCGGTATCGTCGACCTGGAGATGACGTGGAACCTCGAGTCCTGGCAGCGACGCATGCTTTCCGGGACCTACGACCTGCGGGTGGAATTCGGCATCTACAGCCAGCACCTGCAGCGCGCCGTGGACCTGGGACTCGCCTCCGGGCAGGTCATCGCGGGTACCGGCGGGCTGCTGCAGGTGGGCCCGTACAAGGTGATCACCGACGGGTCGCTGAACACCCGCACGGCGTACTGCCTCGACCCGTACCCCGGACACACGGGAACGCACACCCATGGCCAGCTCACGGTACCCGTTGACGCGCTGCGGGATCTGCTGCGTCTGGCCGTCGGAGCCGGCCTGCGCCCGGCGGTGCACGCCATCGGTGACCACGCGAACCGGTTGGCCCTGGACGCGTTCGCGACCCTGCGCGCAGAAGGTTTGCCGCACGGCGGCAGCATCGAGCACGCGCAGTTGCTCGGCCACACGGACGTGCGACGGTTCGCGGAGCTCGGCATCGTCGCCAGCGTGCAGCCCGAGCACGCCCTCGACGACCGAGAGGTGGCGGAGGTGCTGTGGGCCGGTCGCACGGAGCGGGCCTTTCCGCTGGCGAGCCTGCTCGAGGCGGGTGTGGAACTCGCGTTCGGGTCCGACGCCCCGGTGGCCCCGCTTGACCCGTGGATCAGCATGGCGGCCGCGGTCGGCCGCAGCCGCGATGGCAGCGATGCGTGGCATTCGGAGCAGGCCGTTTCCCGGCAGGCCGCCCTCGCCGCATCGACCCGGGGCCTGTCCCGGGTGAGGGTGGGGCAGACCGCCGACCTGGCGGTCTGCGAGATCGACCCGCTCGCAGCATCCGTGACCGAGCTGCGGCACATGCCGGTGGCGGCGACCCTGCTCGGTGGCCGTTTCACCCACCGCCTCCTGTGAGGAATCGGCCGCTCACTCAGGCGCACGGTGCCCGGCACCTGCCAAAATAGACCCATGTCCCGTGCCCGAAGCCCACGAACCCGTCGACCGGTCGCCACCCTGCTCACCGCCGCAATCGCCGGTGCCGTGGCCCTGACGCTGGGGCTCTCGGCCTGCGCGAGCGACCGAGGCGGTGGAATCATCAGCACGGTGGGCGCGGTGGCCTTTCAGACTCCGCTGGGGATCCCGCCGCTGGCTGAGTCCACGCTGGACTCCAACGGAGACCGGGTGTTCGAGCTCACGGCGGAGGAGGGCAGCAGCGAGTTCACCTCCGGCGTGCAGACTGCCACCTGGGGGTACAACGGCAGCTATCTCGGCCCCACTCTCGTGGCTGAACGCGGCGAGAACGTGCGCGTCAACGTCACCAACGACCTCGATGAGGTCACGACCGTGCACTGGCACGGCATGCATCTGCCGGCGGTGATGGATGGCGGACCGCACCAGGTCATCGACCCCGGGGCCACCTGGCAGCCGGAATGGACGATCGATCAGCCGGCGGCCACACTGTGGTACCACCCGCACCCCCACGAAGCCTCTGAAGAGCAGGTGGAGCGGGGCCTCGCCGGAATGTTCATCGTGCAGGATGACGCGGAGCGGGCCCTGAACCTGCCACGCACCTACGGGGTCGATGACATTCCCGTCATCGTGCAGGACCGGCGCTTCGATTCCGACGGGCAATTCGA
>JAWOHA010000286.1:0-3961 GCA_046496385.1 Cryobacterium sp.
AAACACCATGGCTTCCTCCAGTCGTAGCCGGAGCAAGCTTGCCCGAGAAGTTGCGATTCTGAAGTTGGAAACATAGTTGCGGTTCCGGAGTTGGAACGACAGCGCGGTTGACGGCACGGAAAAGGTCGCGTAGAGTGAGTAGGGAGCCGCTCGCATTTTCAACTGAACGGGGGACATGCTCCCGCTTGCGCGGCCAGCGTGGGTCTACGAGAATTACAGAGGCCGGCGATCCTCACGGCCGTCGCCTTGACTAGGCGGGCATCGACCTCCCTGAACTCCTCGATAAGTTGCTCGTGTCGCTCACGCCTGAATCCGACAAGACGCATGTCGCTAGCCACGAGAGTGTCGGCCCACGATTGGAGCAGGGTCTTCTGGAGTGAGTCCGAGAGCCTTCGCACGCGGGCTGCGTTGGCTTCTGCATCGACCAAGAATGACTCCAGCCCGGCGTCGAGTAGTGCCTGTCTCGCAGTCTTGTACTCGACCCACGATGCCAGGTCATCTAGCCGCTGCATCAAGGCGGTTGCCCAATCGGCAATCGAGGTGACTGGCCAGCTCTCTGCGACGGGGAGCCGCCCTGCGTCGAAGCGACCATGCACTGCGCCAAGCTGTTGTCTCAACCGGGTCTCGACCGCCGCAAGTTGACTTGCATCAGGCACGGCTGGATTCACTCTGCGTACAAGGTCGCGCAGGTAGTCCGATACCGCTGACCTACCCAACAGTCGTTTGAACTCGCCCGTCCACACCAAGGCTTGCAGCACGACATTCCAAGCGGTTCGAAGCCCATCGTACCGCTCGCCGACGAGCGCGGAAAGCCGTGCTTCCATCGAGGCGAACTGATGCTGAGCATGCAGAAGGACCTCAAGTCTGGTTAGGTCCTTAATGAAATCCGCAATGCTGGCCGGCCAGTCTCCGCGGGCATACTGCCTTACACGTCGCACCTGCGCTGTCAGCCGGGTCAGAATCCCGGTGACATCCGCCGCCCACTTTTCGATGCTGGCGAGGGGGATTCGGTCCACTGACACTTGCTCGCCCATTGCACTCCGCGGGTACATCGCCTGGGCGCGAGCAGATACCCGGTCCCACCCTGCCATCAGTTCTTTCGCAGTCGACAACGCCGACCGCAATGACGGTGATGCCGGACCTTCTCGACACAAGGCGGCTGCAAAGACATCCTCATTCAGACACTCACCGGCCAGATCTAACGCCCGCTCGATCGTCAGGATTGCCTGTTTGATGGCTCCCGTATCTGTCTTAAGCCCATCGAAGTACGACCCCAGCAACCGCCGTGCAGCAGCATCGTATTCACCGATGCGTCGTCGGAGGCGCAGCAGTTCCCGCGCCTCTATGAGATCAGCTGCCACCGACGGAAGCACGCGACCTGCTGTTGACACACGGATCAGTTCGCGGCGGTCCCGCCGGAACTGGCCGGAAAGCCATCGGACAGGTAGGCGATATAGGAGTCCGGCATATCGCTCGATGATCTCATCGAGGTCGAGTGAATAGACGTCCTCGCTGTACCTACCGGCCAGAAGCGCCGCGCGCGCGCGGTAGCCCGTGAGCATGGGTTCGAGTTCAGCCAGTAGGTGGCGGGCACGGCTCCGTTCCGCTTGGTCAAGCCACACGCTCTCCAGTTGGCGATCCGAGAGGCATATCTGCGCAAGCTCCAGCAACTCTGCCAAGCGAGAGGCAGACGTTTGTTGTACGCCCGCTCCAGTCTCCCGCGCCACCACCTCCGCACATTTCTGCAGACCCTTGGCGATTTCTCTGCTCGATTCCGCAAGAGCCTGCGTTTCTTCGCATCCTCGCATCAGCAGGCTGCCGTCCTCGTCCGTTGTGGCTAGCAGGCTGGCCGCGTCACCCCAAAGGGCCTGAATCTCCGCAGCTGAGCCCGGTGGCGCATTCAATATCGCCGGTTCGTACCTAGCTCTGAGCCACGATTCACCTTCCACAACTTTCGCCGCCAACGAAGCTGCATCTTCAACAGACTGTTTTAGATCAGCAATGGACTCCGTTTCGAGCCACGCAACGTGCACGCCCGGGCATGTTCGAAGATGTGCGATGAGCCTCAGGAGTCTCGCCCCGTCATTGAGACGCTCGGGGTTAGGCAGGCCAAGCTCTTTGGACAACTCACGAGCTGAGTTGCTCCACTCAACAGCGCTCTGCGACAATCCGATGAGTGCCCGCTGCCACTCGCCCGAGGCGACCAGGTGAGAACCTGTCACCTGACATCCTCGCCAAGGAAAGTCATCGCCTTCCTTCGCAACATGCCACACGGCATCGAGTCGCGTGGACACATCGATGAGGACACGTAGGGCTTCTTCGGAGAGCTTCGAAGCATCATAGTCGCCCAGCCCAAACGTTGGGTTAGGACTCAGTTGCGCGAGTACAGCGAGCACGTTCCACAGGTTGCGTCCGAGCGGCGGGCGGGGTTCATGCAGCGCCCTCACGTACCCATTCAGAGCGACGCGCCGTGCCCGCAGTTGCCGGAAGTCACTTGGCTGCGTGCTAGCTCCGTCTATGCGCACGTGGTGGTGTAGGCTGTGGTTGAGCTCGCGCACGACTTCCTTTCGGTCAGCCTTATGGCTGTGAAGCTCCAGGCAGAACCCACCCTCAGAGGCCAACCCGGCTTTCTCAAGACGTTTCTGCACTGCCTCAAGCGCCGCCATCTTCTCGCTGACAAACAGCACGCGACCACCCCCAGCCAACTCGTCAGCGATGATGTTAGCGATGGTCTGGCTCTTGCCAGTGCCGGGCGGCCCTTGAATGACCACGAGCGGTGCCTTCTGGCGTACTGCCTGGATGCAGACCCGCTGGCTGCTGTCCGCATCGAGGATGTGGTAGGTCTCTTCCGGTGACTCTATCTCATCGAGCTTGTCCGGGTCGACTACCGCTACATCATCATCGAGGTTCTCACCGGCTAGTGCCCGTACCAGCGAGTGGCCCCTTGCGAACTCCTGGTTCTCCTTCAGGTCCTTGTACATCTCCAGGCGATGGAACGAAAACAGACTCAGCACTGACGAGTCCTCAACGCTCCACCGCAACTTGGAGACGGTAGCGGTCACGCTGTCGAGATACTCCGCCAGGCCGACCTGCTCCCAGTCGTCTGGCAGTACAGGGATGTCGACGTCGAAGTCGTGCTTGAGTTTTACTCTGAGCGCTGGATTCAGCGCGGGTTCCTCGTCCACCGGCTTCACCCTGTACCGGTCGGTCGTCCCTTCACGATAGAGATCGACGGGCACCAGTACAAGCGGTGACTGCACCGATCCCGACGAATCGCGGTCGACCCACCGCAGAGAACCAAACGCCATGTGCAGGATTCTCGTACCCCGTTCCTCGTAACCAGACCGTGCCTGCTTGTGTAGGTAGAGGAGCTTGTGCACGAGGGTCTTCCGCTCGGGGTCGGCGCAGACGAGCTGGCTTGGACGTTCAACCTTGGCTCCGGCGTCCGTACGCTCGGTTGTGTCAGCCAACTCCAGTGTGGCTTGGTCCTGCTCTGGAGGCAGCCATACCGACCATGCCGCGTCGTCCACCACGAGTCGGTGGAACACCTCAGCGGGTGATGGCCGTGTGATCCTGACCGTTGATGTGCGGGTTTCCTTGTAGTAGATAAGGCGGTTCCTAGGAGTCATGTCGATCAGACGGTTCATCCATCCGTCGAGCAGTTCGTTCAGATGCTCATCACTCATGGGGCTATGTAGTCAGAGCGTACTTGAGGCGGGAGACCCCGGGGCGTGATAATCAACCCCATACCCGGCAAGGAGAAACGGGGAGAAACGGGGAGAAACGGGGACACAGAGCTTGTCCAATAACCAGCCGATTCGGTTCGTGCATCTATTGGGGGATTGACAGCGTCTGAAGGGCAGTGCTGGTTTCCTCGACAATCCGGCTGCTGGATGAAAGGAGGCGCTGACTCATGCCCATCCGTCCCTATGACAACAGGAACCAGCTCTTTCTGTTGCCG
>JAWOHA010000294.1:0-2975 GCA_046496385.1 Cryobacterium sp.
CCTCGCCGACCTGGGTCGCCGAACTCAAGGACGGCCACGTCTCCGAATATGAACTCGAGCCCGGCCTGTTCGGCCTGCCGCAGGTGCCGGCCAGCGAACTGGTGGACGAGAACGCTTTCACCTCGTGGGTCGACATGTCCAAACGCTGGAACTCGAACCCAATGATTAGCGGCGGCGGGGTGCTGATCGACAACGGCACCCACTCCTTCGACATCGCGCGCTACTTCCTCGGCCCTCTTGCCGAGGTCCACGTGATGGAGGGCAAGCGCAGTCAGAATCTCCCGGTGGAGGAAACGGTCCGGGTCTTCGTTCGCAGCGCCGCGGGCGTCATCGGCAACATCGACCTCTCGTGGAGCATCAACAAGGAGCTCGACCGCTACATCAGCATCTACGGCACGCGGGGCACGGTCTGGATCGGCTGGAAGGAGTCCAGGTACCGCCAGTCAAGTTCCCCTGACTGGGTGAAGTTCGGTAACGGCTACGACAAGGTCGGCGCCTTCCGCAGCCAGATCGTCAACTTCGCCAATGCCATCAAGGGCGAGGACAAGCTAATCATCGACTCCGACGACGCGCTGGCGTCAGTGGAGGTGGTCGAGGCAGCGTACGAGTCGCTCAGCCAGAATCATTGGACCCAGGTCAACAACGGCCACGCCGTGCACGCCTGACCGGCCGCCACGAGGAACGCAACATGACCACACGCATCCACCCCACCGCACTGATCGAGGACGACGTCCATATCGGCGACGGTACCTCGATCTGGGACACAGTTCACATCCGCCACGGCGCCCGCATCGGCCGCGACTGCATCGTCGGCGAGAAGAGCTACATCGCCTACGACGTGGTCATCGGCGACCGGGTCAAGATCAACGCCATGGTCTATATCTGCACTGCGGTCACCATCGAGGACGGTGTCATGATCAGCGCTGGGACCACGTTCACCAACGACCGGTTCCCCCGCGCGACGACGGTCGACCTCAAGAGTCTCCGACCGTCGGAGCCTGACGAGGACACGCTGCCGACCCTGGTGAAGGCCGGCGCGACCATCGGCGCCGGCTGTGTGATCGGCAACGACCTCTCGATCGGCCGCTTCGCCATGATCGGCATGGGCTCCCTGGTTACAAAGTCTGTGGACGACTTTCATCTCGCCATCGGCCACCCGGCCCGCCCGGTCGGCTGCGTCTGCCGCTGCGGCCACCTGGTGCTGCGGTTCGCCGACATGGAGGCGGACGTCATAAAGGCAGAATGCCCCGCATGCGGCCTCCCCTACCACATCACCGGCACCACGGTCGAGGAGCTGGACCCGCCGTCGTGAAGGCCGCTGCGCCAACCCACCCCCGGCACCTGACGCCGAGGCACCAAGAATGGTGAATAACCCAGGAGGCAAACGCTGGGCCGTCGTCGGCGGCGGACTCCTCGGCATGACCCTCGCCCTGCGCCTGCGTCAGCGCGGCGCGACGGTAACACTCTTCGAGCGCGCCCCGGACCTCGGAGGCCTCGCAAGCGCGTGGCGGCTGGACGAGATCACCTGGGACCGCCACTACCACGTCACCCTGCTCTCCGACAGCCACCTCCGCGCCCTGCTTTCGGAGCTCGGCCTCGAGCAAGAGATGCGCTGGGTCGAGACCCGAACGGGCTTCTACACCGACGGTCAGCTCTACTCCATGTCGAGCTCGATCGAGTTCCTGCGCTTTCCACCGCTCGGGCTCATCTCCAAGGCGAGGCTGGCAGCCACCATCCTCCACGCCTCGCGGATCACCGATTGGCGCCGCCTCGAGAGCATTCCGGTGGCCGACTGGCTCGGCAGGTGGTCCGGCAGGAGAACCCTCGAGAAGATCTGGCTGCCTTTGCTGCGAGCAAAGCTCGGAGATAGCTACCGGAAAACCTCGGCGGCCTTCATCTGGGCGACCATCGCCCGCATGTACGCGGCGCGTCGTTCCGGGCTCAAACGCGAGATGTTCGGCTACGTCCCAGGAGGCTACGGCCGAATCCTCGAGACCTTCGGCACCCATCTCCAGACATCCGGCGTCGAGCTCAGGCTGGGCGCAGAGGTCCGAAGTGTCAGACCAGGTGAACGCGGTGTTCTCATTGTCCATCTCGGCGAGGAATCGACGGAGCCCTTCGATCAGGTGGTGCTCACGACACCAGCTCCGGTTGCAGCCCGTTTGTGCCCCGCCCTCAGCGGCGATGAAAAGACCCGCCTCGATGGCGTCGAGTACCAGGGCATCGTCTGCGCTTCCCTGCTACTCACAAAGCCCCTTGCCGGCTACTACATCACCAACATCACCGATTCGTGGGTGCCGTTCACCGCGGTGATCGAAGCTTCGGCATTCATCGACCGCGATCAACTCGGTGGGAGGACCCTGGTGTACCTGCCGAGATACCTCGCCAGCGGCGATCCGGATTTCGGCGTCTCCGACGACGAATGGCGAAAGCGCTTCGTGACCGCCCTGCTCAGGATGTATCCGCACCTCGACGAAGGCGACATCCTCGCCTTTCGTGTGTCCCGGGAACGCTTCGTCTACGCGCTGCCGACGTTAGGCTACTCCAATCGCCTCCCACCGAAACACACGACGATTCCCGGGCTTCACATCATCAACTCCGCCCATATCGTCAACGGCACACTCAACGTCAACGAGACCGTCAAGCTCGCGGAAAGCTCCGTCAATGATCTCCTCATCACGAGAGACACCCACGGCCGCGCCAGGTGATACTGGACTGAAATGAAGGACTCAAAACCCATCTGTTCGCTGTCTCTCGACCTCGACAACCAGTGGTCCTACATGAAGACCCACGGCGACGCGGGCTGGGAGAGCTTCCCCTCGTACCTCGATCTCGTCGTGCCCAGATTCCTGAAGATCCTCGACGATTTCGGTTGGAAGATCACCGTTTTCGTCGTCGGCCAGGACGCGGCCCTCGAAAAGAACCGCGAAGCCCTCCAGATGATCGCCGCCGCCGGCCACGAAATCGGCAACCAC
>JAWOHA010000061.1:0-3692 GCA_046496385.1 Cryobacterium sp.
CGACTGGCCTGCCGACGCCCCCGCGGCCTCCGCCGCATCGGCCGCCTCCGCGGCCACCGCGGCCACCGCGGCCACCGCGGCCACCGCGGCGGGCGAGCCGGCGATCGGCTCGCACGGGCCACTCGAAGCGGGCTGGGTGGAGCACAACGGCCTGCGGCTCAACGCCGAGATGCGGCTGGCGAACCTGAAGACGGTGGCGCTCGAACTCACGCGCACAGAATTCGATCTGCTCGCAACCCTGCTGGAGTCCAAGCGCCGCGTGCGCAGCAAGGCCGACCTGGCGCTGCTGCTGCGCGGTGAGAGCTACGTGACCGCGTACTACGTGAATGAGGCCGACAAGCGCGCGGTCGAGGTGCACATGGGAAACCTGCGGCGCAAACTCGGTGACAGCAGCGTGAGTCCGCGCTGGCTGGAAACCGTGCGCGGCGTGGGCTACCGCCTCACCGCCCCCGACGCGGGCTGACCGGCTGCGCCCGAACCTCGTCGGGGATGCGCGTCACCGGCACCGCCGGATCACGGCAGGTCACGGCAGGTCACGGCAGGTCACGACAGATCACGGTCGCCATCGCGACCCCGAGTAGCCGCGGCTCAGGCCGGGGCGGCGACCGAGATCAGGTTGCCGCCGGCCTGCTTCACCTGCACGATGCCGTGATCGACGGCGGCGCGCAGCGCGGTCATGTCGTGACCGTGATCGAAAGTGTCGGCGATGCTGAAACTCGCCGCGAGGCGCACCTGCCCCACCTCGGTGAGCGGATCATCGACGAGGGCGCTCTGCAACCGTTCGGCGAGCGTCATCGCCTCGGAGGACCCCGACACGGCGCACAAGAGCAGAAACCGGCCCGCCGTTTCGTGCCCGATCAGCGCCATCACGGGCGCATGGCGGCGCAGCGTCTGCGCGAACCGGTAAATGGCCTCATCTCCCACCGCCCGGCCGAACGCCGTGTTGATCTCCGGCAGGCTGTCGATGTCCGCGCCGATCAGCACGAGCCCGGCCTGCACGCTGCGGGCCCGCTCCAGATGGTCGTCTGCGGCCTGTTCGAAGGCGTCCGCGGAGGTGACCCCCGCAGCCGACATGATGCCGTCGGTGAAGTCCCCCACGGCGTTCACGCCCACCTTCTCGGCGCGCAGCACCGACACCGCCGTCGACGTGACGATGATCAGGCACAGGTACACGAGTGACGCGTTGGCGGAGGTGAAGAAGACCGAGAACGTGGGGCCGGCCGGTCCCTCCAGCAGCAAGCTCAGCGTGCGGCCCAGAGTGAAGGCGGCGAAGACCCACATGGTTCCCGAGATGATTCGGCCGTTGAGGTTGCGGGCGAGCCGGCCCCGCATGGATTCGAGCGCAGCGAGCACCCCGAACAGGGCCATGGCCGACCAGACCGGCATGACACCGGCCCACTCTCCCCCGGCGGGTGCGGTGATCAGGCTCGTCACCGCCACAACCATCATCACCGGGAGCACCACCACGAGCCCCGGCCCGCGGCCGTTGAAGAGCCGGGTGCCCGACCACATCGCCGCGATCACCACGCCCAGGCAGATATTGCCGATCGCGAGCCCCCACCAGGCCTCCGGCGCGATCAGGAACAGCCCGTACGACAGGCCCACCACGATGGCGGCGATGAATCCCATGCTCCAGATGCGGCCCGACGCGTCGTTGCGGGTGAACGCGGCATTCACGATGAAGGCGCCGCCGCACAGCACCACGACGATGCTGTTCGCAATGAAGATTGTGGCCGGATCGAGCAGCATCAGGGTCAGCTTTCAGTCAGGGAGAGAAACGGAGTCAACGGCAGCGACACGATGGCGGTCGTTCCCCGGCCCGGAACGGATTCCAGACGCAGGTCACCGCCGTGCTGACGCATGATGTCGCGGCTGATGCTCAGGCCCAGGCCGTACCCGTGCACGCTCGTTCCGCGCACCGAATCCGCCCGGTAGAACCGGTCGAAGAGATGTTCCTGCTCGTGCAGGGTCATGCCGCGGCCGGTGTCGGTCACCCGCACCTCCACCGCGGCAGGCGTCACCCGAATGAAGACCACCACGCCGCCGCCGCGCACGTTGTACTTGACGGCGTTGGAGAGCACGTTGTCGATGACCTGACGCAGCCGAAAAGGGTCGGCGTGCAGCGGCAGCCGCGGCAGCTCGCCGACCTCGAGGGTGATGCGGCCCTGCTCGGCGAGCGGCAGCAGGCTGTCGACGGAGTCGGTCACGATGCCCGACAGCTCACAGATCTCGGGGGCGAGCGCGAGGGCATGGGTGGCGTCGCTGGCCGCGGTGAGCAGCTCGGCCACGAGCACCAGCATGCGGTCGGCGTTCTTCGAGGCGATGCCCAGCATCTGCTCGTTGCCCTCATCGATGCGGCCGCTGTCGAGCACCAGTTCGAGGTACCCCACAATCGAGGTGAGCGGGGTGCGCAGCTCGTGCGACACGGATGCCAGCAGGTCGTCTCGGGCCCGCACCGCCCGCAGCTCGGCGGTCACCTCCCGCACCACCATGACGCCGCCGTCGAAGGTGTTCGCCTCATCGACGATGGGCCGGGCAGAGACCAGCAGCGCCGTCTGCTTCTGCCCCTCGTCGCCCAGCCAGACCGTGAGGCCGTCGACCGTTTCTCCGCGCATGGCCCGGTTGAAGGGCCGTTCCGCCTCACCGAACAGGGTGTGCTGATCGTCGATGTACACCCGGTCGGTGGTGGGCCGGCCGTCGATCACACCGTACCGGGCGAGCAGTTCGCGCTGGGCGCGGTTGATGAAGGTCACCCGGTGGCTGCGGTCGAACCCGATCACCCCGAAATCCACCGCGTCGAAGATTTCTTCCAGCGTCTGCCACTCCCGCCTGGAGCGGCGCAGGGCGGTCTCGAACATGGCCGCCTGCTGGGTGAGCAGCACCTGCTGCGCCCGGGTCTGCCGGGTCGACGTAGACGTGATCACCGCCACGAACGAGAGCATGATGGGCAGTGCGGCCAGCCGGGACACGTCATTGAGGTCGACGGAACCGGGCGCGAGCAGGGCCGGCACCCAGACCACCAGGCCCGCCAACGCCACCCCGGTGGCGGCGCCGAACGTGCCGAAGTGGGTGGACAACCAGATCACGGGGAACACCAGCAGAAAACTCACCCCGCTGAGAGGCTGCCCCTCGCGGGCGATACCGAGGGCGATGATGTCGACAACGGGCAGCAGCATGGTCCAGCTTTTGTTCACCCGCCGCCACGGCACCATGGCGGCCACAGCGGTGGCGGTGAAAACGATCAGGGCCCCGAAAAAAAACCACGGATCGCGCAGGATCATCGGGCGCATGACCACGTTGATGACCACCAGCAGAAACAGTGCCGCGGTGAGGAGCAGCTGGGACAGAAAGACCGACCGTTCGCCGGCGGGGCGCAGATGGTGGTCGAACCGCGCGAGAAGGCTCTGGGGCACGGCGCGGCGCGCTAACTGCTCGGCCGGTTGACCGCGGCAAGCGGGTCAACGGCGGCGCCGGGCGTGCTCTCGGCGGCCACGGGCTCGGCGGCCACGCCGTGGCGTTGCAGCCGCACGAGGGTGCGGGCCAGGGTGGTGGGCGCGCCGAAGTGAAAGCCCTGCGCCGCACGGATTCCGAGCCGCCGCAACTGGTCGGCCATGGTCTGGCACTCCACCCCCTCGACGATCATGGAGTACTCGAGATTGTCGCCGAAGCCCTGCAGCGCGGTGAGCACCTCC
>JAWOHA010000279.1:0-10537 GCA_046496385.1 Cryobacterium sp.
CGGTGTTCCCGTCGACCGGCGGGTCGGCGGGCACGGGCACGGGCAGGGCGTCCGTGGCTGCGAAGCCCACGGTGCTCTGCGGGTCCTGCGCGGCGAACCAGCCGACCGGCACGGTTCCGGCCGCGCCGACCGAGCCGACCGGGAGCGGGGCCTCGAAGTCCTCGACGAGCAGGGTGCGGCCGGCGGGCGGACCGACCGGTGCCGCGTCGTTGTCGAGAATGGTCAGGGTGGCGGTGCTCGGGGTGCCGAGCACGGCGCCGACGGGGTTGCTGAGCGTGACCGTGAGGGTCTCGTTCGGCTCCTCAACGGCGTCGTCGGTCGTGGCAATGCGAATCGTCTGCGTCGTCTCGCCGGCCGCGAAGGTGAGGGTTCCGCTCGCCGTGGTGTAGTCGTCGGCGCCGGCGGTGCCGTCGCTCGTGGCGTAGTCGACCGTGATCGGAGCAGTGGGGGCCACGTTCAGGCGCACCTCGACCTCGCCGGTGCGGCCTTCGATGACCGCGTAGCTGCTCGCGGACAGGGTCGCGGTCGCCGTGACGTCGTCAGCGGAGTACAGCTCGATGTCGTCGACCAGAACGGTGTCGGCGCCGCTGTTGGCGGGCAGGGCGTAACCCCACATGGTGGTGAGGTTCAGTCCGTCGTCGGGGGCGCCGCCGGGCTGGAAGTCCGTGGCCCGGGTGAAGGAGGCCCAGGGGATCTGGATCTCACGCCAGCCGGCCACATCATCGGTGATGGTGTGGTCGAAGCGTTCGGAGCTGTCCGAGTCGGCGCCGCCGTCGAAGATCTCGAACTGCAGCGAGGCCCCGTTGCCGGAGCCCTGGAGCCAGAAGCTCACGCCCTCGAAGCTGCTCCAGTCGCCGGCCGTGGCGAAGTTGTGGCCCACGCCGCCGAAGGAACCGGCGGGGGTGATGTCGAAGCCGTAGCTGAGCACCGTGGTCGGGTCGGTCTGGCCGGGACGGGCGTTCGCGCTGCCGGGGGCGACGTCTTCGACGCCGAAGCCGGCATTGCCGTAGGCGAAGAAGCCCTCCGGCGTGCCGCCCTCGAAATCGGCGAGGACCGAGACGGATGCCGCGGCGGCGGGGGCCGCGGCCCCGACCATCAGCGGCAGGATCAGCGCCGGCACGATGACCAAACCCGCGGCCGCTCGTGAGAGCGCTCTCATTTCAATGGACATTATTCTCCACCAGATTGGCGACGACCCCCATTGGCCGCCTTCACCGACCAGCACCGGTCAGCTGCACGCCAGCCTAGTCATGAACGCCGTCGCCCCGCGACCCCCGCCGGGCGGGCGCACCGACACAGTGGGCGCACCGACACGGTGGGTGCACCGACACAGAAGGGGTGCGGATCACTCCGCACCCCGTGGGTGTCTGTTGACCGGCTCGTCGACCGGCTAGTTGACCGGCTAGTTGACCGGGCCCGTGTACTTCTCGCCCGGGCCCTCGCCGATCGGGTCCTGAATGCTCGACGCCTCACGGAAGGCGAGCTGCAGCGACCGCAGGCCGTCGCGCAGGCTGCGCGCGTGCATGTCGGAGATGTCCGGGGCGGACGCGGTGACCAGGCCGGCCAGTGCCGTGATCAGCTTGCGTGCTTCGTCGAGGTCGACCTGCTCTTCCGGGCTGTCCGCCAGGCCGCACTTCACGGCGGCGGCACTCATCAGGTGCACGGCGGCGGTCGTGATGATCTCGACCGAAGCCACATCGGCGATGTCGCGCGTGGCCTGTGCGGCCTGTTCCTGCTCGTTGCTGTCTGTCACTGCATTCCTCTGATAGGCTTATTTCGGTTCCGAGATGAAAGTCTCGGTACGAAAGTGGAGAATCTCCCACCCGCGCTTGACCGCTTCACCAAGGTTACCGGGTAGTTCGCACTCCGCCGTTTCCTCGCTGGTCTCCAGCAGGGTGTCGGCAGACAGGGTGCCGTGTGTCCTGTACGAAAAGAAAACCCTTTCGCGCAGATGTACGTGATTTTCCTCTCTTCGTCCCCGGCGGCATCCGTTGCCCGGCTGTAATCACGAAGCACAGAAAGAGGAGAAACGCATCAGCGATCCCCGTACAAATGACCGTATCCGCGTCCCTGAGGTTCGTCTCGTTGGTCCCAACGGCGAGCAGGTCGGGGTCGTGGCGATTGATGTTGCCCTGCGACTGGCTCAGGATGCGGATCTCGACCTCGTCGAGGTAGCCCCCGAAGCCAAGCCGCCCGTGGCCAAAATCATGGACTACGGCAAGTTCAAGTACGAGGCTGCGCAGAAGGCCAAAGAGGCCCGGCGCAACCAGGCCAACACGATCCTCAAAGAGGTTCGCTTTCGCCTCAAGATCGATGTCCACGACTACGAGACCAAGCGCAAACGCGCCGAGGGCTTTCTGAAGTCCGGCGACAAGGTCAAGGCCATGATCTTGTTCCGTGGTCGTGAGCAGTCCCGTCCCGACCAGGGCGTTCGTCTGCTCCAGAAATTTGCCGAGGATGTCAGCGAGTTCGGTTCCGTGGAATCGACTCCGACAATCGACGGACGAAACATGGTCATGGTGATTGGCCCTCTGAAGAACAAGTCAGAGGCCAAGGCCGAGATCAACGCACATAAGGCTGCTGACAAGGCAGAAAAAGTTGCCGACAAGGCAGAAAAAGTTGCCGATAAGGCAGCAAAACTGGAGGATAACGATGCCTAAGATGAAGACCCACTCCGGGACCAAGAAGCGTTTCAAGGTCACCGGCAGCGGCAAGATCATGAAGCAGCAGGCCGGACTTCGTCACAACCTCGAGGTCAAGAGCACGCGCCGCAAGTCCCGCCTGAACCAGGACCAGACCCTGGCCAAGGCCGACACCAAGACCGTCAAGAAGCTTCTCGGCCTGTAACAGCACACGCTGTCGACCGCACACACTTAAGGATTTTGTAGAAAAATGGCAAGAGTCAAGAGGGCTGTAAACGCCCACAAAAAGCGTCGCGTAATTCTCGAACGCGCCAAGGGCTACCGCGGACAGCGTTCACGCCTGGTCACCAAGGCCAAGGAGCAGCTCACTCACTCCTTCACCTACAGCTACCGTGACCGTCGTGCACGCAAGGGTGACTTCCGTCGCCTGTGGATCCAGCGGATCAACGCGGCGTCCCGCGCCAACGGCCTCACCTACAACCGCCTGATCCAGGGCCTCGGCCTGGCCGGCATCGAGGTTGACCGTCGCATGCTCGCCGACCTCGCCGTCAACGACGCCGCGACCTTCTCGGCTCTGGTCGAGGCAGCCAAGGCATCCCTTCCCGCCGACACGTCGGCTCCGAAGGTCGTCGCAGCAGCGTAACGCCCCCGCAACCCGCGCGTCACCCGCGCGGCACGCACAGATAAGGGAGCGGGCATTCTTGCCCGCTCCCTTTCTGCATTAAGCTTGCAGGCATGCTTGATAATCCCCGTTCACCGCGCGTCCGTGCCGTCGCAAAACTTTCCAAGCGTGATGCGCGCATCGAAGAAGGCCTGTTCCTCCTCGAAGGCCCGCAGTCCGTTTCCGAAGCCCTCACCTTTCGCCCCGAACTCGTCGTGGAGCTCTTCGCCACCCCCACGGCGCTCGACCGCTACGCCGGCATCGCCGCCCAGGCCGAGGAGGCCGGCCTCGAGATCGAGTTCGTCACCGAAGAGGTGCTCACGGCCATGGCCGACACCGTCACCCCGCAGGGGTTCGTCGCGATCTGTCACCAGTTCCCGACCAGCGTGAAGAAAATCTTCGCCGCCGCTCCCAAACTCGTGGCCATTCTCGAAGAAGTGCGCGACCCCGGCAACGCGGGCACCATCATTCGGGCAGCGGATGCCGCCGGCGCCGACGCCGTCATTCTCACCGGTCGCAGCGTCGACCTGTACAACCCCAAGGTGATCCGCTCCTCCACCGGCTCCATCTTTCATCTCCCCGTGGCCATTGCGGCCGACCTCGACGACGTTCTCTCGCGCGCCCGCGCCGCCGGCCTGCAGCTGCTCGCCGCCGACGTGAAGGGCGAAGACCTGCTCGAGGCCCGGGGCAGCGGCCTCCTGGTGGCTCCCACGGCGTGGCTGTTCGGCAACGAGGCCCGCGGCCTGACCGAGGAGAACCTCAAGGGCGTGGACAAGTCGGTGAAGGTGCCGATCTACGGTCACGCGGAGTCGATGAACCTCGCCACCGCGGCATCGGTCTGCCTGTATGAGAGTGCCTTCGCTCAGCGCAGCTAAGGCATCGAACGGGTGACCTACTGTTACGAATGGGTTACCGTGGGCATGTTGGGCGTGTCGGGAACGTAATTTTCCTCTAATCTGTCGTTTATGGAGCCAACGAACCCGACACCGCCGACATCGAACATCACTGTTCGCCGGGGGCAACCCCTCGTTGTCGTGAAGGACATCAACAAGCACTACGGAGAACTGCACGTTCTCAAGAACATCAACGCCACGGTGAATCGTGGTGAGGTCGTCGTGGTGATCGGCCCCAGCGGTTCGGGAAAGTCCACGCTGTGCCGGGCGATCAACCGTCTTGAGACCATCGACGACGGCGTGATCAGCATCGACGGCATCAAACTGCCCGAAGAGGGCCGGGCGCTGGCCACCCTGCGCGCCGACGTGGGCATGGTCTTTCAAGCCTTCAACCTGTTCGCGCACAAGACGGTGCTCGAAAATGTCACCCTCGGGCCCATCAAGGTGCGCGGCCTGTCCAAGGCCGAGGCCGAGAAGAAGGCCATGGCCCTGCTCGAACGCGTCGGCGTGGCCAACCAGGCCAAGAAAATGCCCGCGCAGCTCTCCGGCGGGCAGCAGCAGCGCGTCGCCATCGCTCGGGCCCTCGCCATGGAGCCGAAGCTGATTCTGCTCGACGAGCCCACCAGCGCGCTCGACCCCGAGATGATCAACGAGGTTCTCGAGGTCATGGTCGACCTCGCCAACGACGGAATGACCATGATCGTGGTCACCCACGAGATGGGCTTCGCCCGCAAGGCCGCCGACCGCGTGATCTTCATGGCGGAAGGCGAGATCGTGGAGGAGACCACTCCCGAGGAGTTCTTCACCAACCCCCAGAGCCCGAGAGCGCAAGACTTCCTCTCCAAAATCCTTGCCCACTAGCCAGTGAGCAGGCCCATTCGAAGCACCTCACAGCAATCAGGAGCACAACAATGAGACTCAAAAAAGGCCTTGTCGTTTCAGCTATTGCCCTCGTCGGCGTACTCGCCCTCAGCGGATGCACCGACTCGGGAACGACCACCGAGACGGCACCGGTCGCGGATGCGCCCGAGTTCGAAGCCGGCACCACCATGGCCAGCCTGGCCGATGCCGGCACCATCACCATCGGCACCAAGTTCGACCAGCCGCTGTTCGGCCTGATGGGTCCGGACCAGGTTCCGGTGGGCTTCGACGTGGAGATCGGCAAGATCGTCGCCGGCGCGCTCGGCATCAGCGCCGACAACATCGTCTGGGAAGAGACCGTCTCCGCCAACCGCGAGCCGTTCATCCAGAACGGCCAGGTCGACATCGTCGTCGCCACCTACACGATCAACGACACCCGCAAGGAAGTCATCTCCTTCGCCGGTCCGTACTACTCCGCCGGCCAGGACCTGCTCGTGCTCGAGGGTAACCCCGACGGCATCACCGGCCCGGAAGACCTCACCGACCTGCCGGTCTGCACCGTGAGCGGTTCCACCTCGGAGACCAACATTCGCGCGTACACGACCAACGTCATCGCCACGGACACCTACTCCAACTGCCTCGGACCGCTGCGCAGCGGTGAAGTCGTCGCCGTCACCACCGACAACGTGATTCTGGCCGGCCTCGCCGACCAGAACGCCGGTGAATTCGAAGTGGTGAACAACCCGTTCACCGAAGAGCCCTACGGCATCGGCCTGGCCCTGGACGACACCGAGTTCCGTAACTTCATCAACGACGTGCTCGAAGAGTCCTTTGACGACGGCACCTGGGTTTCCGCCTGGGAGTCCACCGCCGGAACGGTTCTGGACACCCCCACGCCTCCGGCCCTGAACCGCTACTAGGCAACACAACCGGGGTGGTCCGCCAGATTCTGCGGCGGGCCACCCCGGTGAGTTTCACCCCGCAACACCCTGCACGACCCCGAATCAATGCACGACCTATACACAGAAGAAGAGGAGGTGAGTTGTGGACGCAGTCATCGACAACCTGCCGTTGCTCCTGGAAGGATTCCGGAACACCCTGGGCCTCCTCGTCGTGGCCGGAATCGGCGCGTTCATCCTGGGGGTCATCGTCGCCGCGATGCGCATTTCTCCGGTGGGATCGTTCCGGGCCTTCGCCACGGTCTATACCGAGGTCATCCGCAACACCCCGCTCACCCTGGTGCTGTTCTTCTGCGCGTACCTGCTGCCCTACCTGCAGTTCACCCCCGGCTACTTCGTGCTCGCGGCCATCGCGCTCACGGTGTACACCTCCCCGTTCGTGGCCGAGGCGCTCCGCTCCGGCGTGAACGGCGTCTCCGTCGGCCAGGCTGAAGCCGCCCGCAGCATCGGTCTCACCTTCGGGCAGAGCCTGTCGTTCATCGTGATGCCGCAGGCCATTCGCATGGTGATCCCGCCGCTGATCAACGTGTTCATCGCCCTGGCGAAGAACACCTCGGTCGCCGGCGCCTTCTTCGTCTTCGAACTCTTCGGCGCCGCCCGGCGCGTCACGAACGATCGCGGCGACGCCGTCGTGGCGATCCTGCTCGGCGTGGCACTGTTCTACCTCATCATCACCATTCCTCTGGGCTTCATCGCCGGCAGGATCGAGAAGAAGGTGGCGGTGCTGCGATGACCTCCGTTCTCTACGACGTTCCCGGCCCCAAGGCCCGGATGCGCTCCAAAGTCATCTCCCTCCTGGGGATCATCGTCATCGTCGGCGGTCTGATCGCTCTCATCGTGGTGCTCGGACTGCCCAAGACCAGCGCCAACGGCGCCGTCCAGCCCGGCCTCTGGGACGTTTCCCGGTGGGACGTCTTCGGCGACGTGCAGGTGTGGCGCACCCTCGGCATGGGCGCCCTCGCCACCCTGCGCATGGCATTCGTCGCCGCGGTCTTCGCGCTCATCATCGGGGTGTTGTTCTCGTTCGGGCGGGCCTCCGAAACCAAATGGATCCGTTACCCCACCACCACCGTGCTGGAGTTCTTCCGCGGTATGCCCGTGCTGCTCATGATGCTGTTCATCCTGCTGGTGTTCTCCACCGGATCGTTCTGGGCCGGTGTCGCCGCACTGTCGGTGTACAACGGGGCCATCATCGGTGAGGCCCTGCGCGCCGGCATCAACGCACTGCCGAGCGGTCAGCGCGAAGCCGGCCTGGCCATCGGGCTCACCCCCATCGCCACCCGGTTCCGCATCGAATTTCCTCAGGCCTTCCGTCAGATGCTGCCGGTCATCATCGCGCAGCTCGTGGTGCTGCTCAAAGACACCTCTCTCGCCTTCGTGGTGGGATACAACGAGCTGATGCGCTCGGGCAACTACAACCTGTCCACGTTCTTCGGAAACCAGTACCAGTTCTCGTTCTTCTTCGTGGTGCTGGCCATCTACCTCGCCATGAACCTGTCACTGTCGTGGCTGGCCCGCCGAATCGCCAAACACACCGGCCCGCAGGCGGGCGTGCTGATCATGCCCGACGCGACACCGCCGGTAGACCCGAACCTGATCGACCCGCGCGCGCTCGGGGCCCAAAGCCGAAGCGGCATTTGAGGTCGGGTCAGTCCTGAGGCAGCTAAACTTAGGCCTTGTGTCTGTTCCCACTGAAGCTGCCCCTGAAGTCCCCACCAAAATCTCTGAGACGGCGGTGAGCGCCGCGGTCACCGCGGCCCTCACCGCCATTTCACGTGCCGCCGGCACCGCCGAGCTCAAGGTGGTGCGCGCCGAACATGCGGGGGAGTCCTCCCCGCTGTCCCGGCTGAACGCCCTGATGCGCAGCGTGCCCGCCGACCAGAAGGCCGCCGCCGGCAAGCTCGTGGGCCAGGCCCGCGGCCGCGTCACCCAGGCGCTCACCGCACGGGAGACCGAGATCGGCGCGGCCGAGGCCGCCGCCCAGCTCGCCGCCGAAACCGTGGACGTCACCGCCGCGGCGTCGACCTGGACCGCCGGGGCACGGCATCCGATCTCGGCGCTGATGGAACGCGCCGAAGACGTGTTCGTGGCCATGGGCTGGGAAGTGGCCGAAGGGCCGGAGCTCGAAAGCGAATGGTTCAACTTCGACGGGCTCAACTTCGACCAGGATCACCCGGCGCGCGCCATGCAGGACACGTTCTTCGTGGAACCGACGGACGCCCATGTGGTGCTGCGCACCCAGACCTCGCCGGTACAGCTGCGCGCCCTGCTCAGCCGTGACCTTCCCGTCTATGTCGTCGCGCCCGGACGGGTGTTCCGCACCGACGAACTCGACGCCACGCACACGCCGGTGTTCCACCAGATCGAGGGCATCGCCATCGACAAGGGCCTCACCATGGCCCACCTGCGCGGCACCCTCGACCACTTCGTGCAGGCCCTGTTCGGCCCCGAGGCGAAGGTGCGCCTGCGCCCCAACTACTTCCCGTTCACCGAACCGAGCGCCGAACTCGACGTGTGGCACCCCACCTTCAAAGACGGCGCCCGCTGGATCGAGTGGGGCGGCTGCGGCATGGTGCACGCCAACGTGCTGCGCGCGGCCGGAATCGACCCCGAGGTCTACTCCGGGTTCGCCTTCGGCGTCGGCGTCGATCGCGCCCTGATGTTTCGCAACGATGTAAAGGATATGCACGACATGGTCGAAGGCGACGTACGGTTCAGCCAGCAGTTCGGGATGAACGTCTGATGCGGGTACCACTGAGCTGGCTGGGCGAATACGTCGACCTGGCCCCCGGCAGCACGCCCGAAGACGTACACGCCGCCCTCGTGAAGGTCGGCCTCGAAGAGGAAGATATTCACCGTTTCGAGCTGAGCGGACCCATCGTGGTGGGCGAGGTGCTTGAGTTCGTCGGCGAAGCGCAGAGCAACGGCAAGACCATCAACTGGTGCCAGGTGCGCGTGGCCCCCGGCGACGAGCTCGCCGCCGACGGCGGCCCCGCCGTGCACGGCATCGTCTGCGGAGCGCACAATTTCGTCGTGGGCGACAAAGTCGTCGTGACCCTGCCCGGCGCCGTGCTGCCCGGCCCGTTCCCCATCGCCGCGCGCACGACCTACGGTCACGTGTCCGACGGCATGATCGCCTCCGCCCGCGAGCTCGGCCTCGGCGACGAGCACGACGGCATTCTGGTCTTGTCGGCCCTCGGCCTCGACGCGCCCGTGGGCACGGATGCGATCGCCCTGCTCGGCCTCGACGACTCCGCCGTGGAGATCAACGTGACCCCCGACCGCGGCTACGCGTTCTCGATTCGTGGTGTCGCCCGGGAGTACTCGCACTCCACCGGCGCCGCGTTCCGTGACCCCGCCCACCGGGTGACGCCGGTCGCCCCGCACATCGAGTTCCCGGTCACCATCGACGATCAGGCCCCCGTGCGCGACCGCCTCGGCGTGAGCGTCTTCGTGACCCGCGCGGTGCGCGGCATCGATCCGACCCGGCCCACCCCGGCGTGGATGGTGGCCCGCCTCGGGCTGGCCGGCATCCGTTCCATCTCCCTCGTCGTCGATGTGACCAACTACGTGATGGTGGAGCTGGGGCAGCCGATCCACGCCTACGACCTCGCCAAGCTGCAGGGCGGAATCCGGGTGCGTCGTGCGCAGCCGGGCGAGAAGATGGTGACCCTCGACGCGGTCACCCGCACCCTGAACGGTGAAGACCTGCTGATCACCGACGACTCCGGGCCCATCGGCCTGGCCGGCGTGATGGGCGGCGCCACGACCGAGATCGACTCCGCCAGCACCGACGTGCTCATCGAGGCCGCGAACTTCGACCCCGTGTCGATCGCCCGCAGCGCCCGCCGGCACAAACTGCCCAGCGAAGCCAGCCGCCGCTTCGAACGCGGCGTCGACCCCGCCGTCGCCGCCGTGGCCGCCGCCCGCGTGGTGGAACTGCTCGTGCAGCTGGCCGGGGGAACGGCCGACGACCTCGGCTCGGTGCACCACAACGCGCCCGCGCCGACCCCGATCCTGCTGCCCGCCGGCTTCGTGTCGGGTCTGATCGGACTGGAATACACCGATGTGGAGGTGCGGCACGCTCTCACCGAGATCGGCGCCCTGCTCAGCGAAGCGGATGGCGACCTGGTCGCGACCCCGCCGACCTGGCGCCCCGACCTGACCGACAAATGGACCCTCGCCGAAGAGGTGGCCCGCATCGTGGGTTACGACCGGATTCCCTCGGTGCTGCCCGTCGCGCCGCCCGGCCGCGGCCTCACCGGCGCGCAGCGGCTGCGCCGCACAGTCGCGCAGACCCTCGCGGCAACCGGTCACACCGAGGTGCTGACCTACCCGTTCGTCTCCGCAACGGCGAATGACCTGTTCGGCGAGGCCGACCCCGCGCAGGCCGTGTCGCAGGTGCGTCTCGTGAACCCGATGGACGGGGCGGCGCCGTTTCTCCGTACGTCGATGCTGCCGGGGCTGCTGCAGATCGCGCACCGCAACCGCTCGCGCGGCATCGTCGACCTCGCCGTCTAC
>JAWOHA010000282.1:0-5750 GCA_046496385.1 Cryobacterium sp.
CCACAGGTGCGCCATCGACGTGTTCTGCTTCTTCATCGGCCGACCGTATTCGCCGAGCTTGGCGAGTGCGCTGGCGAGGGCGTCCGGATGCCTCGTGGTGAGGGCGCTCGTGGCGTCGGCGAGATACTCCCGTTGGCGTGACACGGCGGGTTGCACGACGGTGGCGATGATCGGGGCGGCGACCATGGCCACCAGTCCGAACACCATCACGACAGGGTTGCCGTTGCTGTTGTTGCCGCGGCCGAAGAACGCCATGCGCAAGAAGATGTCGGAGATGAATCCGACAGCGACGACCAGCCCGAAGACGACCATCGACACCCGAATGTCGTAGTTGTTGACGTGGCCGAGTTCGTGCGCCATGACGCCTTCGAGTTCCGCATCGTCCATGATGTCGAGAAGGCCGGTCGTCGCGGCGACGATGGCGTGCTGCGGGTCACGACCGGTTGCGAACGCGTTGGGTGCCGGGTCGTTGATGATGTAGATCTCCGGCATCGGCGACCCGGTCGTGATCGACAGGTTCTCCACGATGCGCCACAGACGAGGGTTGTCACTCTTGGCGGTGAGCTTCACTCCCCCGCTCATGCTGACCGCCTGACGCCCGGCCGCGTAGTACTGGAACAGGGCGTACAGACTCGCGATCACGAGGGTTCCGATGAGCACACCGTAGCCCTGCACTCCGTAGGCTGCGCCGGCCAGCCAGCCCAGACCGCTGATGATGAGCAGAAACAACACAATGATGATCACGGTGTTGCGTTTGTTTTTTGCTATCGCGCTATACATCGGGCACTTTCGTTAGAACTGCACGCGCGGCGGCTCCGCAATGGCTGCGGAGTCGGCGACCTCGAAGAAGTCACGTTCGGTGAATCCGAGGTTCTTGGCGAATATGTGGTTGGGGAACACCTTGATCTTGGTGTTCAGTTCGCGAACGCCACCGTTATAGAAGCGCCGCGAGGCCTGAATCTTGTCCTCGGTATCAACGAGCTCACCCTGCAGCTGCAGGTAGTTCTGACTGGCCTGCAGTTGTGGGTACGCCTCAGCCACGGCGAAGATGCTCTTCAGCGCGGTCTGCATGTGGTTTTCCGCGGCGGAGGCGTCGGCGGGGCCCTGGGCGTTGAGGGTCTCGGCGCGCGCTTTGGTCACGCTTTCGAACACCCCTCGCTCATGAGCCGCGTATCCCTTGACCGTTTCGATCAGGTTGGGAAGGAGATCGGCACGACGCTTCAGCTGCACAGTGATGTCGCTCCAGGCCTCGTCAACACGCACGTTGAGGGTGACGAGCGAGTTGTAGGTCGACCAGAGGTAGATTCCCACGATGGCGGCGAGTACCACAACGATCAGAACCGGGATAAGCCATTCCATGGCAGCGTCTCCTTGCAAATTTGCCACTGCATTCGTGGCGCGGTGTACGTGTGTCGCGATGACCGTGCAGCGCTCACCCGGTCGTCGCGCACAACAATCGGCCCAAGGGCCTCACGAGGTGCTCGTCAATAGTAACCTCGCCATCTCAGGCTCCCCTTCCCTTCCCACCACACTCCAAGTGACCTCCCGGCGCGCTGTCACGTTCGGAGCCCCGGGGCCTGACCCCGACGGGAGAAGCCCCGGGTCTCGGCTCAGCGCTGGGCGAGCACGTTCTGCAACCACCGGAATGACTGTTTGGGTGTGCGGGTGCCGACCCGGGCGGAGTCGGCGAAGGCCACGTGCACGAGCCCGTACCGCTCGGAGTAACCGGCGTCCCACTCAAAACCGTCCAGAAGTGAACGCACGAAGACACCTCGCAGATCTACACCGGCAGCCGCACCATTCGGCGCCACGGCGCCGAGTGCCGCCAGCATATGCTCCGCGAGATAGTCGATGCGCACCGGGTCCGGTACGGCCCCGCGAACCGGCACTGGGTCTGCAAAACCCGCTCCGACCTGCAGATAAATGGGCGGCAGAGCAGTGCCGTAGCGCCCCTGCAGCCGCGCTAGCGTCTCAGCCACGGCGTCTGGTGCGATGGCCGCACCGGCGCCGGTCTGCGGCCGTTCGCGCAGCTGCTCGCAGTGAAAGGGCAGCCGGGGCCAGTCTCCGGGCGCCGCCACCGGGGCCGGCTCGCCGGCCTCGGCCGCCGCCCGGGCTGCGGCGAGCGCGGCCTTCGTGGCAGGGCTCTGGCCGGCCTTGATCCGAGTGGGTTGCGCATAGCTCACGCCGTAGAAATCCAGCGGCTGGTGGATGGTGCGCAGGTCGGCCGGGTCGGCCTCCAGCAGGGGGCGCAGCTCCACGCCGAAGGGCTCCAGCGGGGCCGGGTAGTGCCCCAGCAGCACCGGGTCCGAAAACGCGTGGTTGTAGAGCAGATCGACCAGGTCGGCGTAGGAGCGGTCCTCGTCACGATCGCTGGCCGACTCCACCGGGGAATGGGCGTTGACGATGCCGATCGGCGCGCGCACGTCGGCCGCCCGCAGTCCCTGCACGGCGAGCCCGTGTCCCAGAAGCTGGTGGTGCACGGCCGGGAGCGCTTCGAACAACAGGCTGTGCCCGGGCGCGTGGGTCCCCACCGCATAGCCGTTCACGGCGACCGTGGCGGGTTCGTGCAGGGTTACCCAGGAATCCACCCGGTCAGCCAGAGCCGCGCCGACCGCGTGGGCGTAGTCGCCGAACCGCCCCGCGGTGTCTCGGTTCATCCAGCCGCCACGCAATGCTGCGGGCAGGTCCCAGTGCGCCAGCGTCACTCGGGGGCGAATACCGGCCGCCAGCAGCGCGTCAAGCAGTTGATCATAGAACGCCAAGCCGGTGCGATTGAGTGAGCCGCGGGCATCCGGCTGCAAGCGGCTCCACGACAGCGAGAACGAGTACGCGTCGGCGCCCAGATCGCGCAGCAACTGCACATCTTCGCGGTACCGGGCGAGATGGTCCGCCGCCACCGAGGCGTTGGAACCATCCCGAATGCGCCCCCGCCGGGCACTGAACACGTCCCAGATCGATTCGCTGCGGCCACCGTCGCGGGAGGCCCCCTCAATTTGAAAAGCGGATGCTGCCGCCCCCATCACGAATCCGGTGGGGAGCAGCTGGCCCAGTTCGCTCGCCCGGTGTGGCCAATCGCGTGCGGCGGGGGTGTTCATGGTTCCGGTCTCATTTCGGTTCGAGGCTGATGACACAGAAATGCCGTCACCATCTCATCTTCCCCGAGTGTGGCGAGGGGCGTTGACATTGCGTCGTCCACCCCCTCAAATGGACCAGGGAGTCGAGTGAGCAGAACACGGAGTAGACCGCTGACGATGTCGGGATCGCTTCGCCATGCTTCTGGAACAGAACGACTGCGCCGCCTCTGCCTGGGCCTTCTGGTTGCCGCAGTGCTCTCAACCACCGCGGCCCCGGCCGCCGGGGCCGTGGAACCCGCGCCGGCCGGGGAACGAGCGTCGGCCGTAGAACCCGCGCCGGCCGATCGGCAGGCAGACTCAACCGTGGCCCCGACGACCACGCCCACTCCGCCGCCCGCGGCGGCCGGTGTTCCCAGCATTCAGACCCCGTCCAACGGGGCCTTCATCGGCAAAACTGCCACGACCGTGTCGGGCACTCGAGCATCCGGGCAGAAACTCCAGCTGTTGTCCCCGGTGGGCGGTGAACCGTTGTGTGTCATCCCGGCAGACGTGTCGACCACCTGGAGTTGCGATCCTCGACTGCCCAACGGAGCCGGGCTCCGGCTGCGGGTCGTCGTCGAGGGCGACTCCGCGCTTTCCTCCCAGATCACTGTCTCCGTTCTCGGTGAGCCGACCGTGCGCGGCGGCCGACTCGGCACGAGCGCATCCGATGGGACGCTGCGCGGCACGGGTGAACCCGAGGCGACCGTCACTGCGCGGCACCCGGCCGGACCGAGCTGCACGGCCAGGTCCGACGCGTCCGGCGCCTGGTTGTGCACTCTCGCGGGCACCGTTCCGGACGGCCCCGCCTCGGTCACGGCCACTCAGCACAAGCCCAGCATCAGCGGCACCAGATCTTCCGGCGTCAGCCTGGGCGTGACCATCCGTTTCGATCTGCAACGCCCGCTCGCGCCGGTGCTGAGCTCGCCGCTGAACGGGTCCCGGGCAGACCTGGCCGGAGCGAGCTATTCCGGTCGCGGCGAAACCGGAACCACGGTGACCGTTTTCGCGGGGCCGTATTCCCTGTGCGAGACCCCCGTGCTGAACGGCTCCTGGCAGTGCACAGCCGGCGGCATCGCAGCCGGAACCTACGAGGTGATCGCGATTCAGCAGGACGAGGCAGGCAATGTGAGCACCGGGAGCCGGGCGATCTCCGTGCGTTACGGCGTTGACCCGGCCGTGACGACGCCGTCTGCCGCGCCCCCCGCGCCGCCGTCCACGGCACCGTCCACGGAGCCGAACGCCCCCTCATCCGCTCTGCCGCAACCGACGTCGTCGCCCAGCACCGCCCCCACCGCCCCCGTCGAGCCTCCGCGTGATGCGCGGGAAGACCCCGACGCGCTCTCTCCGGGGCAGTGGCACGACCCCACCCTGTTCGCCGCCGTGGTTCCGTCGCCGTGGTCAGGTTCGGCCTACCCGTGGCTGAACGCCGTGCTGCTGGCTCTCGGCGCCGTGCTGCTGCTCGCGATCCCGGCACGGTTACTCGCACACACGGTGACCCGGGCGCGCGGCGGCCGACCGGTGTGGGCACCC
Source organism: Cryobacterium sp. (assembly GCA_046496385.1). GTDB lineage: Bacteria > Actinomycetota > Actinomycetes > Actinomycetales > Microbacteriaceae > Cryobacterium. Next base: position 4,647 of record JAWOHA010000282.1, read on the forward strand.
GCCTCGATCACCGGCCGCAACCGCGCCCGGGAGGAGTTCGAGACGGCACCGGCGCTGTCGGTGAATCGCTGGCTGCAGGGCGGCATCGCCCTGATCGCCGCCGCGACCCTGGTGATGCTGTCCGGGCCGATCCGTGACCAGCCGGCCTACCTCAGGCTGCTTCTGGCGGTGGTGGTGGCCCTGTCATTGGTGAACCTCGTCGGGGCCCTGCTGCCGCGGCTCTGGAGCAGCCGGGTGCTCCAGGCCCCAGCCACCCAGAGTTTCTTGCCGCGCTACCTGTTGCTGGTTTTTCTCACCGCCATCGGTTCACGCACCTTTGACATTCAGCCGGCGCTGGTCTTCGGGCTCCTCGGCAGCGTCACCGTGATCGCCGCGGCGACGCCTGCTCAGCGGGGGCAGCTCGCCACCGTCCGCACGGTGAGCCTGATCGCTCTTGCGGCCGTGGGCTGGCTGGTGCTCGGCGCGCTGCCCGACGCGACAAGTTTTGGAACGGCACTCATCACCGAGATCGCCACCACGGTGGTGCTCGCCTCGATCGGGTCGGCCGTGTTCATCTTGGTGCCGACCGGCGCCACCAGCGGCCGGAGCATTCTGTCGTGGTCGCCGGCCGTCTGGTTGGGGCTGACCCTGGTGGCCTACACGCTGCTGTTCGCGGTGCTCTCCCCCGTCGTGGAACTCTGGCAGCGTGACGGCACCGTCGCGCTGCTCTGGGTCGCCGCTGTGGGTTTCGCCGCGTTGAGCCTGTCGGCGTGGGGGTGGCAGCGCTACGTCACCCCGAGCCAGAGCTGAGAGCGAGCCTGCGGAATTCGGCCGATGGCGGCTTCGGTAGACTCCTCCTGTGCGCTTAGGAGTCCTCGACGTCGGGTCGAATACCGTCCATCTACTCGTCGTCGATGCCCATGCCGGCGCTGCCCCGCTGCCCATGGCAGCGCATAAGTCTGTGCTGCGCCTGATGCGCTATCTCACTCCGGAGGGTGCCATCACCGAAGAGGGATGCCTCGCCGTGGTGGCCGCCGTGCAGAACGCCGCCGACGTGGCGCGCACCTACAACATTGATGAGCTCCTCGCCTTCGCCACCTCCGCCCTGCGTGAGGCGCAGAACGG
>JAWOHA010000299.1:0-16740 GCA_046496385.1 Cryobacterium sp.
GCGCTGATCATGGCGACCTCGGTGTGGCTGAGCTCGAAGTCGAAAACGTCGAAGTTCTGCTCGATGCGGGCGCGGCTGTTGGATTTGGGAAAGAGAATATTGCCGGTCTGCAGGTGCCACCGAATGACCACCTGAGCGGCAGATTTGTCGTGCGCTTCGGCGGCATCCGCCACCACCGGCTCCTCGAAGAGCGGGTACTTGCCCTGGCCGAGCGGCCCCCAGGCCTCGGTGTGGATGCCGTGCTTACGGCCGAAGGCGGTCACCGCGGGCTGCTGGTGCGCGGGGTGCAGTTCGATCTGGTTGACCACGGGAACGATGTCGGTGCTCTGCAGCAGCGTGTCGAGGTGCGGCTCCAGAAAGTTGGAGACGCCGATGGAGCGCGCCCGGCCGGACTCGCGAATCTTCTCGAGCGTCTTCCAACTCTCCACGTAACGGCCGTTGGCCGGCGCCGGCCAGTGGATCAGGTACAGGTCGACGTAGTCCAGGCCGAGCTTCTCCAGGCTGGCCTCGAACGCGTCGAAAGCGGACGCGGTGCCCTGCTTGTCGTTCCACAGCTTCGTGGTGATGAACAGCTCGGCGCGGGAGATTCCGGAGCCGGCCAGCGCAGTGCCGACGCCCTGCTCGTTGCCGTAGATCGCGGCGGTGTCGATGTGGCGGTAGCCCACCTCGAGCGCATCGCTGACGATGCGGGTGGTTTCGTCGGGCTCGACCTTGAACACACCGAACCCGAGCTGGGGAATCGTGTGGCCGTCGTTGAGGGTCAGGGTAGGTACAGGATTCGTCATGCTGACCACCCTAGGGCCGCACCCTGACCCGCACCCTGACCGTCGCGTGAACGGGGTCGGGCGGGCCGGGAAAGTACGATGGAACAGTCATGACTACCGCACTTGAGATCACTTTTCCCGCCGAGCTCCCGGTCAGCCAGAGCCGGCACGAGATTGCGCGCGCCATTCGCGACCACCAGGTGGTCATCGTCGCCGGCGCCACGGGCTCGGGAAAGACCACGCAGCTGCCCAAGATCTGTCTGGAGCTGGGCCGGGAGAACATCGGCCACACCCAGCCGCGTCGCCTCGCCGCACGCACCATCGCCGAGCGCATCGCCGAAGAACTCGGCGAAGAAGTCGGCGAGACCGTGGGCTACCAGGTGCGCTTCACCGACCGGGTCGGCGCCAACACCCGCATCAAGCTGATGACCGACGGCATTCTGCTCAACGAGATGCACCGCGACCGCATGCTGCGCAAGTACGACACGATCATCATCGACGAGGCGCACGAGCGCAGCCTCAACATCGACTTTCTGCTCGGGTACCTGCGTCAGCTGCTGCCCCAGCGCCCCGACCTCAAGCTCATCATCACCTCGGCCACCATCGACCCGGCCAGCTTCGCCGCGCATTTCGCCGACGCCGACGGTGTGCCGGCGCCGGTCATCGAGGTCTCCGGCCGCACCTACCCGGTCGAGGTGCGCTACCGTCCCCTCGTCGCGGAGCCCGGCATCGACGGTGACGACGATGACACGACGGATGCCGCCCCCGCCGTGGACCGGGACTACATCGAGGGCATCACCGCGGCCCTCGACGAACTCGAACGCGAATCCAACGGCGACGTGCTCGTGTTCCTGAGCGGCGAGACCGAGATCCGTGATGCGGCTGATGCCCTGCAGGGCAAATACGCTGCGTCGCAGAGCCGTAATCCGACCGAGGTGCTGCCGCTCTACGGCCGGCTCTCGGCGGCCGACCAGCACCGGGTGTTCCAGACCTCGACCGTTCCCGGGGTGCGCCGGCGCATCGTGCTCGCGACCAACGTGGCCGAGACCAGCCTGACCGTGCCCGGCATCCGCTACGTGATCGATGCCGGCACGGCCCGCATCAGCCGGTACAGCGTGCGTTCCAAGGTTCAGCGGCTGCCGATCGAGGCAATCTCGCAGGCGTCCGCGAACCAGCGCAGTGGGCGCAGTGGGCGAACCAGCGACGGCATCGCCATTCGGCTCTATTCCGAGGAGGACTTCACGCGGCGGCCGGATTACACCGAGCCGGAGATTCTGCGCACCAACCTCGCCGCCGTCATTTTGCAGATGATCTCGCTCGGCCTCGGCGACATCGCCTCGTTCCCTTTTCTGACCCCGCCGGACTCCCGCAACATCAAGGACGGCCTCGACCTGCTCACCGAGCTCGGCGCCGTGCACCCGGGCGCGCTCGGAACCGGCTCGAAACTGACGCGCATCGGCCGAAATCTCGCCCAGCTGCCCATCGACCCGCGCTTCGGGCGCATGGTGATCGAGTCGAAGACCCAGGGCACCAGCCGCGAGGTGATGGCCATCGTGGCCGGGCTCACCATTCAGGACCCGCGGGAACGCCCCCTGGAACGCCGCGGCCAGGCCGACGAGAAGCATGCCCGCTTCGCAGATCCCACCAGCGACTTTCTCAGCCTGCTGAACCTTTGGAACTATCTCGAGAAGCAGCAGGCCGAACTCGGCTCGAGCGCGTTTCGGCGTTTGTGCAAGAACGAGTACCTCAACTACCTGCGGGTACGTGAGTGGCAGGACGTGCTGCGTCAGCTGCGTCAGATGGCGAAGCCGCTCGGCCTGCACCTGGGTGAACCGAGCGTGAACCCCGACGGGGTGCACCGCGCCCTGCTGGCCGGGCTGCTCAGCCACATCGGCTTGAAAGACACCGCCAAAAAAGATTACGTCGGCGCCCGGCAGCAACGTTTCGTGCTGTTCCCCGGGTCGGCGCTGGCCAAGAAGCAGCCGGCCGCGGTGATGAGCGCCGAGCTCGTGGAGACCAGCCGGCTGTTCGCCCGCATGAACGCGGTCATCGACCCGGCGTGGGCCGAGCCGCTCGCCGGCGACCTCTGCAAACGCAGCTATTCGGAGCCGCACTGGGAGATGAAGCAGGGCGCCGCCGTGGTCTACGAGCGCGTCACCCTGTACGGGGTGCCGATCGTGGCGCGCCGCCGGGTGCAGTTCTCCCGCATCGACCCGGCCTACGCCCGGGAGCTGTTCATCCGGCACGCCCTGGTGGACGGCGAATGGGACCGCAGCTCCGGCGCCTCCGCGTCGGGCAGCACCGAGGCGGACCGCGGCGGACGAAGCCCGCACCGCACCGAACGCGTCGCGGTGTCAACCGATGGCGGCGGCTCCAGCCGCGGGCGCGGAGCCGGCGTGGCCCCGGGCAGACAGTCCGGCGGCGGCGGCATGTGGGCCTTCGAACGGGCCAACGCGCAGCTGCGCGACGAACTCGCCGAGTTGGAGGAACGCACCCGGCGCCGTGACATCCTCGTCGACGACGAAGCGGTGTTCGAGTTCTACCAGCGCCGCATTCCGCCGGAAGTCTGCTCGACGCGCAGTTTTGAGGGCTGGTGGCGCACGGCCCGGCACGAGACGCCCGACCTGCTCACCATGACCGCCGACGCCCTCGTGGCCGAGGACTCCCCCGAGATCGACGAGGGCGTCTTTCCGCCGAGCTGGCAGCAGGGCGACCAGCGCCTCTCCCTCGGCTACCGGTTCGAGCCCGGCGCGGAAGACGACGGCGTGACGGTGCAGATTCCGCTGGCGCTGCTGGCCCGGCTCTCACCCTACGGCTTCGACTGGCAGGTTCCGGGCCTGCGCGCCGAGCTGCTGACGGCATTGATCAAATCGTTGCCCAAGAACATCCGTCGCAACGTCGTGCCCGCCGGCGACTGGGCGGCTCGGCTGCTCGCCGAGCTGCCCGCCGAACCCGGCGTGGTGGCGACCGAGGCCGCCCCGGCGCCGACACAGTCGTTCCCGGCGACGCTGGCCGCGCTGATTCAGAAGCTCACCTACGTGCCCGTCACCGCCGCCGACTTCGAACTGGACCGGGTGCCCGCGCACCTGCGGCCCACCTTCGTGGTCTCCGACGACCGCGGCCGCACCGTCGCCGCCGGCAAGGACCTCACCGAGCTGCAGCGCCGCCTCGCCCCGCGAGCCCGGGAAAGCGTGGCGAAGGCCTCGGCCGCGACCCCGACCAACGCCATCGAACGCAGCGGCCTGACCACCTGGGATTTCGTGGAACTACCCCGGTTTCTCGACACCAAACAGGGCGAGAACACCATTCGCGGGTATCCGACGCTCGTCGACGAGGGCGCCTCGGTGGCGATCCGCATGATGAGCACCGAGGCCGAACAGGCCCGGGCGCAGCCGCGCGGTGTGCGGCGGCTGCTGCTGCTGGCGACGCCGTCACCGGCCGCGTACGTGCAGCAGCACCTCACCGGGGCCGAAAAGGTCAGCCTCGCCACGAGCCCGTACAAGAACACCGCAGCCCTGTTCGAGGACAGCCTGGCGGCCTCGGTCGACGACGTGCTCTTTCGGGTGCGGCCCGACGGGCAGGTGTTCATGAAGGCCGAGTTCACGGCGATTCGGGACCGGGTGTCGGGCGTCGTGATGGATTCGATGTTTGAGACCGTGGGGCTGGTGGCGCGCATTCTGGCGGCCGGCCGGCTCGCCGACAAGGCGCTGAAAGCCTCCACGAGCATGGCGCTGCTGCCGGCGATCAGCGACGCCCGGGGGCAGCTGTCGAGCCTGATCTACCCCGGCTTCGTGAGTTCCACCGGGCTCGCCCAGCTGCGGCACCTGCCGCGCTACCTGGCCGGCATCACGGCGCGCATCCCCAAGCTGGTCGACAACCCGGGCCGGGACCGGGTCTGGATGAACGAGGCCCAGGCCGCCACGGCCCGTTTCGAGGCTGCCGGCGGCACCCTGCCCCTGGCCCCGGATTCCGCCCCGCATCTGGTGCGCGCCCGCTGGATGATCGAGGAGCTGCGCATCAGCCTGTTCGCGCAGGAACTCAAAGCCGCCGAGTCGGTCTCCCTGCAGCGCATCCAGAAGGTGCTCGCCGTCTAGCGCCGCAGCCCGCGTCCGAGAGCCGTCTCGCCCGGTCTCGATCCCTCGTACCTCGGGCCTCGACCAACGACACCCGCTGGTCGAGGCCGAGCCCGCGAGGATCGAGACCCCGCACGACAATCCTCAGACTCGCCATCAGCGGGAAAGATCACGCGAGCCGATCTCGAGACCGGAGCGCGGGGACGGATTGTGCGAGGGGTGCGAGTTTTAGCTGCTCCGGACAGGCCCCGCGCGTACCATGCGGGGCCTGTCCGGAGCAGCCAATGTTTGAGCGGAGGAGCGCATGATCCGTCCCCGCGCGACCATCCGACGCTTCAGAGCACCTTGGACAGGAACGCCTGCGTGCGCGCATGCTGCGGGTTCTCCAGCACATCCGCCGGATTCCCCGATTCCACGACGACGCCGCCGTCCATGAACACCAGCGAGTCGGCGACTTCGCGGGCGAACCCCATCTCGTGGGTGACCACGATCATGGTCATGCCGTCGCGGGCGAGGCCCTGCATGACGTCGAGCACCTCGCCGACCAGTTCCGGGTCCAGCGCGCTGGTCGGCTCGTCGAAGAGCATCAGCTTGGGTTCCATGGCCAGAGCCCGGGCGATGGCGACGCGCTGCTGCTGTCCGCCGGAGAGGTGCGCGGGGTAGTAGTCGGCGCGTTCGGCGAGCCCGACCCGGGCGAGCAGGTCCCGGGCGTTGGCCGCAACGACGGCTTTGGAGAGGCCTTTCACCCGGATGGGCGCCTCCATCACGTTCTGCAGGGCAGTCATGTGCGGAAACAGGTTGAAGCGCTGGAAGACCATGCCGATGTCGCGGCGCTGACGGGCGGCTTCGCGCGGGCGCATCTCGTACAGTTTGCCGTTGGCTTCGCGGTAGCCGATGAGTTCACCGTCCACGCTGAGACGGCCCGCCGAGACCACCTCGAGGTGGTTGATGCAGCGCAGAAAGGTGGATTTGCCCGAGCCGCTGGGCCCGACCAGGCACATGACCTCGCCGCGTTTCACCTCGAGGGAGATGCCTTTGAGCACTTCGTTGGAGCCGAAGCTCTTGGAGACTCGGTCAGAGAGCACCATGGGGGTTTCGGCGGACGCCGACGTGGACACGCTCATCAGCGGTCCTCCTTCCCGGGATCGGTCGCCGGGCCGGGCGTCACGGGTGGCAGCACCACGGTTGCCTGGCCGCCGCCGATGACCGGGGTGAGGCCGGTCTGGGCGGCGGTGGCCTCATCCGCTTTCTTGTCGGGCCGGCGATCGCCGATGCCGCGGGCGAAGCGTCTCTCCAGAAAGTACTGCCCGACCATGAGAATGGAGGTGAAGAACAGGTACCAGATCGACGCCACGATGAGCATCGGCACCGGGTTGAACGTCTCGGCGGAGATGTCCCGGGACCGGGTGTACAGCTCGAGAGTGAACGGGATCGCCGTCACGAGCGAGGTGGTCTTGAGCATCGAGATGACTTCGTTGCCGGCCGGCGGGATGATGACCCGCATCGACTGCGGCACGACCACGCGCACCATGGTCTGGAACCAGCTCATGCCGAGCGCGGTGGCGGCCTCCTCCTGGCCGCTGTCCACGGAGAGCAGCCCGGCACGCACGATCTCGGCCATGTACGCGGCCTCGTTCAGGGCAAGCCCGATGATGGCGAGCAGAAAAGCGCTCACGGCGACCCGGGTGGGGAACGACACCAGCGGCTCGGTGAACGGCAGGCCGATGTCGATGGTCTGGTAGATGGTGGCGATCAGGCCCCAGAAGACCAGTTGCACGTAGACCGGCGTGCCGCGGAACACCCACAGGTACACCCAGGCGAGGCTGTTGACCACCGGGTTGGGTGAGAGCCGCATGATGGCCAGGGTCACCCCGAGGATGATCGCGATGATCATGGAGTAGACGGTGAGCTGCAGGGTCACGAACGCGGCCTGCGAGATGCGCCGGTCGAAGAGGTACTGCCCCACGGAGGGCCAGTCGTAGGCGGGACGTTGCGCCGCGTCGATGACGAACAGCGCGATGATCAGCAGCAAGACGACGGCGAACGTGGTGCGCCACGGGTGACGCAAACGGATGGCTTTGATCGCCTCGGTGCTCTGCCCGTCGCGCGGCGGGGTGGTTCCCGCCGCGCGGTCTGCTGCTGCCGTGCTCATGAGCTAGTTGGTGGCGGCGTTGATCGTGATCGTGTCGATGCCGCCGTCGGTGACGCCCCAGGTCTCGAGGATCTCACCGTAGGATCCGTCATCGACCATGGACTGCAACGCCGCCTGGATCGCGAAGGTCAGCTCGGAACCCTTGTTGACGATGATGCCGTAAGGCGCCACGTCGAAGCTCTCGCCGGCCGCTTCGAGCTGACCGTCAGTCTGCGAGATGGCGTACAGGGCCACCGGGGAGTCCGCGCTGAGGGCGTCCGCCCGACCGAGTACGACGGCGTTGGTGGCTTCGTCCTGCGACCCGTACGGCAGAATATCGATCGGTTCGAGGCCCGCGGCCGCACAGGCGTCGTTCTTGGCCGGCAGCTCTTCGGTGTGCTGCACCGTGTTGGACTGCACGGCGACGGTCAGGCCACACGCGTTGTCGGGGTCGACGGCGCTTCCGGGGGCCGCGGCCCACTGAATGCCGGCGTTGAAGTAGTTCACGAAATCGACCTGCTGCTGGCGTTCCAGGTTGTCGGTGAACGACGATTCGCCGATGTCGACGGTTCCGCCGGTGATGCTCGGAATGATGTTGTCGAAGGCGGCGATCTGGTACTGCGGGGTGAGGCCCAGCTTGGCGGCGATGCCGTTGGAGAGCTCGATGCCCCAGCCGATCGGATCGCCGGCTTCGTCTTTGAACTCGTTCGGCGGGTAGGCGGCGTCGGTGCCGATCATGAGGGTGCCGGAGTCCTTGATGGCCTGCGGGAGCAGCGCGACCGCGGCCTCGTCGACGGCGATGGTGCTCGCATCCGCCGACGCCGGCGTGCTCTCGGACGAGTTGTCGACACACCCGGAGAGCAGCAGGGCGGCGACGGCACCGAGTGCCGGGAGAACGAAACGAGCGCGCATGGCCAGTCCTTTTTCGTGGTGGGGAACGTTGCGGGCGGGTACGGCATACGCCCGGAGAGAAAACTGGGAGTAGACGGAGAGCCTATTACACCTGTGGCGCGTTCGGCGCGTTCGGAACGGATCGACCCGGTGACGGTGCCTAGGATAGGCCTGTGAGTAGCTACGCGGCCCTGCTGAAGACACCGGGCGTTGCCCGACTCATCGCCGCACAGCTCACCGCACGGTTTCCGTTCGGCATGCTCTCGCTGGCGATCCTCATTCACGTGGAGCAGATCTTCGACTCCTACGGCGCCGCCGGCCTCGTACTCGCGGCGATGAGCATCGGCCAGGCCATCGCCGGCCCGCTGACCAGTCGGCTGATGGGGCGCCTGGGCATGCGCCCGGTGATCTTCGTGACGATGCTGGTGTGCACCACGTCGATCGTCATCCTGGCCGTGGCGCCGATGGGTGTGCCGAGCCTGATGCTGGTGGGTTTCGTCGCGGGGCTGTCGATGCCGCCCATTCAACCGGCCGTGCGCACCATCTACCCCAAGGTCGTCAATTCCCGCCAGCTCACGCCGCTGTTCGCGCTCGACGCCTCCGCCCAGGAGATCATCTGGGTGCTCGGCCCCGTGATCGCCACGTTCGTCGCCATCCAGGTGAGCACCGTCGCGGGCATCCTGCTCGCTGCGGTGTTCCTCGTGGGCGGCAGCACCTGGTTTCTGCTGCTGCCCGAGGTCGGCCGGGTGCGCATTCCCCGCAGCCGTCGCAAAATCGGCGTCGTGCTCAAAAAACCCGCCGTGCTGCTGAGCACCGTGGTGGGTTTCATGCTCGTGGCGGCCTGCGCTGCGGTCGAGGCGGGCGTTGTGGCGGTCTTCGGGCACGGCAGCGCGAATTCCGGCTGGGTGCTCGGAATCTTCGCGATCGGGTCTCTGATCGGCGGCCTCGCCCTGGGGCACGCACCCATCGGGCCCTGGGCTCTGGCGGCCCGGATGCTCATCGTCGCCGCGGGCCTCGCCCTGGCCACCCTCTGGCTCACCTTCGGCTGGCTCGCCTTCGCATTGCTCCTGGCCGGAGTGGGCATCGCCCCGGCCTTCGCGGTGCTGTTCGGCATCGTGTCGGCGAGCGTCAAGTTCTCCGACACTGCCGAAGCCTACGGCTGGGTCGGCACCGGGCAGCTGATGGGCGCCGCGATGGGTTCCGCCGCCGCCGGGTTCTCCATCGACTATTCCGGGGCGATCGCGGCCATCTACGTCGCCGCCGGGTTCGCCCTGACCGGCGCCGTGATCGCGGCCGCCGCGCGCCGTCACGCCCCCGACCTGCGCGGGCAGAACGTGGCCCCGATTCCCGACACCGAACCGATCACCGTCGTCTCCTGACCGGCAGAGGGTTAGATGGAGGCATGTACCCCTCACCGCTCCTGCTGATGAACGATGGCCATTCCATTCCCCAGCTCGGCCTGGGGGTGTACAAGATCGCCGATGCCGCCGCCGCCGACACGGTGCAGGTCGCCCTCGACGCGGGGTACCGTCACATCGACACGGCCTCCCTCTACGAGAACGAACGCGGGGTGGGGCAGGGCATCACCCGGTCGGCCGTTCCCCGCAGCGAGATCTTCGTGACCACCAAGGTCTGGAACGACCAGCACGGCTACGACCAGACGCTGCGCGCGTTCGACGAGAGCCTGGCCCGGCTCGGACTCGACTATGTCGACCTGTACCTGATCCACTGGCCGGCGCCGCGCCAGGACAAATACCTCGACACCTACCGCGCCCTGGAGACGTTGCGCTCCGAGGGCCGTGCCCGCTCCATCGGGGTGTCGAATTTTCACACCCACCACCTGGATCGGCTGCTGGAGCACGCGGATGTCGTGCCGGCAGTGAACCAGGTGGAGTTGCACCCCTGGCTGCCGCAGGCCGGCGTGCGCGCGTATGACGCCGCCCACGGCATCCTCACCGAGGCGTGGTCGCCGCTGGCCCGGGGGCGTGCGATCGGTAACGCCGTGCTCGACCGGATCGGAGCCAAGCACGGCAAGTCGGCCGCGCAGGTGGTGTTGCGCTGGCACGTGGAACTCGGCAACGTGGTCATTCCCAAGTCGGTGACCCCGCAACGTATCCGGGCCAATCTGGCCGTGTTCGACTTCGCCCTCGACGCCGACGACCGGGCCGTGATCGCCACCCTCGACTCCGGCGAACGCACCGGAAAAGATCCCGACGACCTGGGCTGATCGGCGCCGGCGTTACCAGCGCGGGTGGATGTCGGCGCGCAGCAGTCGGTCGTAGATGTCCTGCACGCCCTGGTTGAACTCGAGGCCGAGCGGTTCGGCCACCCCGGCGGCGGCGTTGGACAGCGCCTGCGCGATGGACCGGGCCCCGGGAATGACGGCGCTGACGCCGTCGATCTGGGCGACCCAGGCCAGCGCGGCCTGGGCGGGGGTCATTCCCGCCGGCACCAGGGCGGCGAATTCCGCCGCGGCGGCCAGACCCACCGGGTAGTTCACCCCCGAGAAGGTCTCCCCCACATCGAAGCGACTGCCGTCGATGTTGAAGGTGCGGTGATCGTTCGCGGCGAATGTCGTGTCGGCGCGGTACCTGCCGGCGAGCAGTCCGCTGGCCAGCGGCACCCGGGCGATGATGCCGACCCCGGCGGCACGGGCGGCCGGCACGACCTCGTCAAGCGGTTTGAGCCGAAACGCGTTGAGGATGATCTGCACGGTGGCCACGCCCGGCCGGGCGATGGCGGTCAGCGCCTGCGCGCAGGTCTCCACGCTCACACCGTAGGCGGCCAGCACACCCTCCGCCGCCAGGGTGTCGAGGGCGTCGTACACCTCACCGGATTCGAGCACGGCGCTCGGGGCGCAGTGCAGCTGCACGAGGTCGAGGGTATCGGTGCCGAGGTTGCGGCGGGACCGGTCCGTCCATTCCCGGAAGGAGCGGAGCACATAGTTCTCGGGCAGCTGCGCCACGCGGCGGCCCATCTTGGTGGCCACCGTGACCGACTCACCGGGTGCGTCGTGGGCGAGAAAATGACCGATGAGCTGTTCGCTGCGTCCGTCACCGTAGACATCCGCAGTGTCGAAGAAGGTGACACCGGCATCGACGGATGCCGCGAGCACCCCCGTCGCGTCGGCTTCGGCGACCACGCCCCAGTCCGAACCGAGCTGCCAGGTGCCGAGGCCGATCACGGAGACGCTGCGGCCGGAGCGTCCCAGGGTACGTGTCTGCATGCCTCCAGTGTATTCAGCGCCGCCCCCCGGGGAAGCTCCAACGCCGTCACAGGCGCCCGGACTCTTTCGGTGTTCGCGAGGCCGACCCCGACCCCGCCGCGGACCCCGCCGGCGCGTCGATCACGCGGGCGAGCACCCGGGCCAGGCGACGGCGAATGATGTGGTCGTTGGCCTCCACCCGGTGCATGGTGACGTGCCGCATGCGTTCGATGACGCGCATGCTGCCCAGCGCGATGAACGCGTCGAGCGCCCCGTAAACCACATCGACGGGAATGCGCAGGCTGGCGATGTCGCTGACCACCGTCTGGGACTCGATGCAGTGTTCCAGCGATTTCACGAACGGGGTCCAGTTCTTCTCGGTGATCTCGAAGATGCCCCGGGGCAGCAGTCGGCTCAGGAACGCGGCGTTGGCGAGGGTGAAGTCCTTGTTGGTGCGCAGAAAATCGTAGGCGCGCAGGTAGGCGCTGACCCGGGCCCGCACCCGTACATCGCCGATCTCACTCGGCGCCAGGTACACCGGCGGCCCCACCAGCACCACCCGCGATACCGGCGACGGCCGAAAGGGCCGGGCCGGGTTGATCGCGGCGTAGCGCGTGCCGATCAGGCTGCCGAGGGAATGTCCCACCAGGGTGAACGGCTCGCCCAGGCGCAGGGACCGGATGGTGGCGGCCAGGGCATCGACGTGGTCTTCCAGCCGGTATTCGCAGCCGTCCGGCGCCGGCGACCGGCCGAACCCGAGAATGTCCACGGCGATCACCCGATGGTGGGGCTCCAGCAGCGGGACCAGCTCGGCGAAGGTCACCGAAGAGCTGGCGATCCCGTGCACGAGGATCACGACCGGCCCGGCACCCGAGTCGGACGCGATGTGCAGAAGCGGCGGGCGGGGCCGCCCGAGTTTCGTCGCCTGCTCCGCCCACCATGTCATGCGTCAAGTATCGTCGCGCAGCGTCTCCTTGAAGTCGTTCTTGGTCTGCGTGGCTTCACGTTCCGCCTCGGCATGCTTCACGTCGGCTTCGGACTTCTTCACCTTGGCGTCCGCCTTCATCTCGTCGACTTTGTCGCCGAGCCGGTCGGCGGTGTCCTCGACGCTCCGGCCGACCTTCTTCCCGGTGGCATTGAGAGCGTCTTTGGCGTCGTCTGCGATTCCCATGTCTTCCTCCTTGACTCCGTCAGATCTTGGTGACTCCGTCAGATCTTGACTCTGTGAGAGCCGGTTCCAGCAGGCACCGGCTGTGTGACTTTACGTCGGCCTCGCCGGCGCGAGACCGAATTGTGATCCGACTCCCAGAAAGTCTCCAGTCGCAGACTCACAGTGAACTCTAGGGTGGCGCCATGACAGCATCCAGAGCTGCGGGACGCACACCGGCACGACGCTCTCTGCGCGGGGCGGGCGCGCTGGCGGCCGTGCTCACCGCGCTGCTGCTGGCCGGGTGCACGAGTGCGAACGGTTCCGGCAGCGATGCGGTCAGCACGCTGGAGCCGGGCGCCGACGGCGGCGCGGGGCAGAGCGAGGTTCTCACCGAACGGGCCCCCTCCGACGTGCCGGGCAGCACGACCGACGTGCAGTCCAGCGACCGCGACGTGATCACGACGGGGTCGATGTCGATCACCGTCGACGATCCGATCGCGGCGGCACAGGACGCCGCGAACCTCACCGAGCGGGCCGGCGGGCGGGTGGACAGCCGCAGCGAGAGCCCCGGCACCGCCACCGCGCCGGCGAGCGCGAACCTGACCCTGCGCATTCCCTCAGCGGCCCTCGACCGCACCCTGGCCGAGCTGAAACGCCTCGGGGTGCTGAATTCGGTCTCCCTGACCGCCGCCGACGTCACCGCGCAGTCCCAGGACCTCGACGCGCGCATCAGGTCGCTGCAGACCTCCGTCGACCGGTTGCTCGAGCTGCTCAGCACCGCCACCGACACCACCGACCTGATCGCCATCGAGTCGGCGCTGTCAACCCGGCAGGCCGACCTGGAGAGCCTGCAGGCCCAGCGCACCGCCCTGTCGGACCAGATCGACTACTCCACGGTGAGCCTCGACCTGTACTCCGAGGGGGTGCTGGCGCCGGCCTCCCCGGACACGTTCTTCACCGGACTCCTGACGGGCTGGAACGCCCTGCTGGCGACCCTCAGCGGGCTGCTGGTGGGCATCGGCGTGGTCCTGCCCTGGCTGATCTCGATCGCTGTCCTGACGGCGATCGGGGTTTCACTCGTGTGGATGTCACGAAAGCACCGCAAGGCTAATTAGGCTTGGGGATGTGAACGCGTCTCCGCCCTCAGCCCGACCGGGTGCGGGCGCCGCTGACCCCCTGACCACGACGCTGCTGGAGCGGGTCCGGTCGCGGGCGGCGGCCGCTGACGCGGGCAACCGGTTCTGCACCGACGACGTCACCGAACTCGCCCAGGCCGGCTACTTCAGGGCTCTGGTTCCCCGAGAATTCGGCGGCCTCGGTCTGAGCCTGAACGCCACGGCGCGGCTGCAGCGCACGCTTGCCGCGCACGCCCCGGCCACGGCTCTGGCCGTGAACATGCACCTGGTCTGGACCGCCGTGGCGAAGACCCTGCACGAACAGGGCGACCACAGCCTCGATTTCGTGCTCCACGAGGCCGCCCGCGGGGAGCTGTTCAGCTTCGGCGTCAGCGAACCCGCAAACGACCTGGTTCTGTTCGATTCCACGACCCGCGCCGAACCGGCGCCCGAGGGCGGTTACCGGTTCACCGGCACCAAGCTGTTCACCTCGTTGTCGCCGGCGTGGACCCGGCTGGGAACCTTCGGCCTCGACGATTCCGATCCCGCTGACCCCCGTCTGGTCTGGGCTTTTCTCGACCGTGCGGATGCCGGCATCACCCGCAGAGACGACTGGGACACCCTGGGCATGCGCGCCAGCCAGAGTCAGAGCACCGTGCTGGCCGGAGCCCATGCCCCCGCCGACCGGGTGGTGCGGCGCCTGGCGGCCGGGCCCAGCGCCGACCCGCTCATCGTGGCGATCTTCCTCAACTTCGAGATTCTGTTGTCGGCGGTGTACGCGGGGATCGGTCAGCGCGCGGTGGAACTGGCCGCCGCGGCCGCCACCCGGCGCACCTCCCGCAAGAACGCCGGCCGGTCCCTGGCGCAGGATCCCCTCGTGCGCTGGCGGGTCGCCGAGGCGGCGATGAGCATGGACGGCGTGTATCCGCAGATCGACGGCCTCGCCCGAGACGTTGACGACGGGGTGGAGCACGGCTCCGCCTGGTTCGCTCTGGCGTCGGGCCTCAAATGCCGGGTCACCGAAACGGCCAAGTCGGTGGTCGACCAGGCCGTGCGGGTCGCCGGGGGGTCAGCCTATTCGGCGGATGCGGAACTGTCCCGGCTGTACCGCGATGTGCTGGCCGGCTGGTTCCACCCCTCCGACACGGATTCCGCCCATGCCACCGTGGCTTCCGCCTGGCTCGGACCCCTCGAGCCCACCCTCCCCCTATCCGCTCCCACCGAAATCAGCCAGGCACCATGAGTAACAGCTACAAGACCGAAATGATCTCGCTCGACTACGCGGCGTATACGCGAGCGGTCATGGACCTCACCATGCGCCTGGCCGAAGTGATTTTCACCGCCGGCGCCGGCGCGGAAGACGCCACCGCGGCGATGGAGGCGATCACCCGCGCCTACGGCCTCAAAGGCACCGACGCGAACATCACCCACACCATCATTCAGCTGACCCATGAAGACCCGGTCACCCACGAGTCGATCACCCGCAGCCGTAACGTGAAGTACCGCACGCTGGACTACTCCAAGCTCACCGCGACCTCGGAGCTCATCGCCGACCTGATCGAAGATCCGATGGACATCGTTGAGGCCCGCAAACGCCTCGCCGTGATCGTGAGTTCCAAGCCGCAGGTTCCGGTGTGGTTGCGCCGCATCGGCTGGAGTCTGGTGGGCGCCGGGGCCGCCATTCTGATCGGCGGCGGCCCGGTCGTGATGATCGCCGCGTTCGCGGCAACCTACCTCATCGACTGGATCACCTCGGAGCTCGACCACCGCCAGGTGCCCCTGTTCTACCAGACCGTGGTCGGCGGCGCGATCGGGCCGTTCGTGGCGGCCCTGGTTCAGGTTCTGCACCCGCCGGCGAACTCGTCCATCGTCGTCGTGGCCACCATCATCATGCTCCTCGCCGGAGTCACCACCTTCGGCGCCGTGCATGACACCCTGTCCGGGTTCTACCTCACCGGCACCGCCCGAGTGGTGGAAGCCCTGCTCATCACGGGTGGTCTGGTCACCGGAGTGACGGGTTCGGCGCTGCTGCTGAGCCGGTTCGGACTCATGCTCGAAATCGACGCCAACCCCGCCGCGACCATCGCCGAACTGCCCATTCTGCTGCTGTCGGCCGTGATCATCGTGCTGGGGTTCTGCCTCGCCGTACAGGTGCCGTGGCGTGCCCTCTGGGTGGTCTGCGTGCTCGGCGCCCTCGCCGAGTTTCTCTACCTCGCCGCGAATGCCACCGGATTCGGGCCGGTCTGGGCGTCGGCCGCCAGCGCCATCGGCGTCGGGCTGGCCGCATCCGTGGCTGCTCGCCTCGTGCGCACCCCGCCGCTCGTGCTGATGGTGTCGGCGCTGGTACCCCTGGTGCCGGGGCTGACCCTGTTCCGCGGGCTGTTGGAACTCTCCGACGGCGACATCAACGGGCTGCTCAACCTGCTCACCGCCACCGGGATCGCCATCGCCCTCGCCGCCGGTGCGCTGCTCTCGCAGTACCTGGTGCAGTACATCTGGGGCCCGGCCCGGCGCCTGCAGCGACGCTTCGTGGGCCCGCTGATGGCCCTGCCTGTGCGCATGGGTCGCGGCAACGCCAAACGCATCGAGCGCATCTGACGCGCCGTTGCCCGGGGCGCACTCCGCTGGGGGTACGCCCGCCGCCTGCCGCGAGTCAGTTCGGTATGTCGGGTTCGGACTCCGGGTCGTTCTCGATGTGCTGCTCGACGAAACGGTACGGCACCGGCTCTTCGGTGTGATGCCCGCGACGGTAGGTGCGCAGGGTCATCACCCCGTCATCGACGGATTCGAGAACGACAGCCTCTTGAACCTCCCCATCGATGTATTCCAGATCCAACTCCACCCCCGCAGAAATGGGATTCGGCCCGAACAAGACGGCTTTGTAGGTAGCGCCACGATTCATGGGTTGACGACCTTTCGCTGACCGGTTCCATCCCGGTGATGGAGCGGACAGCGACACTATACGGCGCTGGCCCCGGAATGCACAGGCATTGCCTGATTACGTGGGGAATAGTCGAGCGCCGGCCGGCGGCAACCCGACGCGCGAAGCGGGCACATTCCGCGTAGGGTCTAGGGACAGGGCCGACAGGGCCCTCCTGTCGCGCCCGGCGGACGAACTCGTCCTCGACGTGCTCGTCCATCCAGCGTCTGCCTCGACGTGTTCGTCCCGTCATCGTCGTCTGGATTCCTGCCGCTGCCTTGCGCCCTGCTAGACTAGCGTCCCGCGCGCCCGGCTGGGCGCCCCGGCGGCGCTTGGATATCATGCAGTTTATTAAGAATAATCATCATGTCATTGAATGATAGACAAAAACGACACCTGCGTCGCCTCGGCCACGAGCTCGAGCCTGTGCTCCTGACCGGCAGCGCCGGGCTGACCCCCGGCCTGCTCGCGGAGCTGGACTCCACGCTGGC